>CAZTXH010000269.1:0-1278 GCA_964617415.1 uncultured Rikenellaceae bacterium
TCTCAGATCCCTGTAAATCAATGATTTGCAGGGGTCTTTAAATCTCTTGTTGACGAGATTGGTGATGGATTTTGTAACGCACACAATATCAGTCTGATACAATTAACTGGGATCAATTTCCCGAAGATCACAAAAAGCAAGGTTCATATTATACAACATTTGATTTAGGGATAGGAAAATACTTTGATAACTTATATTTATTAGGATTAATAGGTTTAACCAGCGAAACAAAATACCGTAATTGTTTTGATGAATACCATATCCTAGGTGATAACAGATATTATTTTAAGCAGATTAAAGGCACGTATGACGTGAATTTTGTTGTTGAGGAGGGTTTAATTATAAATAACAATATTCTTTTGGGATTACCTGGAACAAAATATTCAGGTATAGGAGTTAAGATAGGCTACAGTTTTATGTAGTAACATAAAGTTAAATAAAAAGTATAATTTAGTAGTATAAACTAATATTTAAACTTATGAAAGCATTAAATTGGATTGCATGGATTTCTGGAGGAATTGGAGTATTATTTATCTTATTAGGACTTTTACAGGTGATAATTGGGAGGATTAGACCAGGGACAGAAATAATAAACTATTTTCATGCTGGTAACAGTTTTTTACTTATAACAATAGCCCTGTTTGTATTTCTTTATAGGTGTCAATATAAAAAGGAATAATTCACCCTTACAGGATTCTATTTAAGACACTTTCTCCGGGTGAGTGGTACTTAAGGTATCACCCAAAGGATAAATATATATAGATATATGTATGTATAAATGTATTTATCGTCTCCCTACTTTTTCCTATTTCCTGTGTGGCTTGTTGCTTTTGGGTCGTCAGGTTAGTTGACAAAGCATATTGATTTTCTCCTTTCTCATCTTCCAAATTCCGGTAATATTCCCTAAAGACTATTTCAATTTTGATGTATAGAATATCTAATTTATCTGACTTTCAAATAACACATTTACTATTTTTTATCACTCTGATTATTATTCTTCACACAGAGCTCTAAATTTTTCATGATCAATCATTTACTGGATTTGTCTTTATTTTTATTAAAGTAAATTCACATTAAGATTTGTTTTATTAAAAAGAATTTATACTTTTGCACTGAGATAAATTAAAAAATGAAAGCAAATACTACAAATTGGTACTGGTGGTTAAGTAAATTTCACTTATTGATGTGAGACATTTATCCAATTGTAAATGATATAAAAAATATTAAACGGCCTGTTGTCCTCACAACAGGCCGTTTTGATTATAAAACCTGTAATAC
>CAZTXH010000269.1:1288-3719 GCA_964617415.1 uncultured Rikenellaceae bacterium
ACTATTTCTAATGAAAAGATTCAATATTACAACAAGGACCCTCAAATTACTGGCAGATACAATTACACCTGTAAGTATTTATTTGAAAATAAGAGATGTATATCCTAATTCACTTCTACTTGAAAGTTCCGATTATCATGGTAATGAGAATAGTTATTCTTATATCTGTCTGAAGTCACTTGCTTCATTTGAGATAGATAACGGAACAGCAATTGAGATTTATCCGGATGGGACCACAGTAGCTACAAGTCTGATTAATCAGAACACTTTCACTCTGAGGTTTAATTCATTTATGGAATCATTTATATTAACAGAATCAGTTGCAGAATCACAGGTAAATGGATTGTTTGGATACATTTCATACGATGCGGTTGAATATTTTGAAAAAATTAAATTTAAATCTGGTGATAATTGTGATTATAAAATTCATGATGTACGGTATGATCTTTTTAAATATATTATTGCAATCAATCATTACCAGAATGTACTACATATAATTGAAAACCAGATAAATGGAGGCCCAAGTGAAATTGACAAACTTGAAATGCTCCTGAAAAGCAGAAATTTTGCAATATACCCGTTTCGCACCGTTGGCAGTGAAATGAAGAACATTACGGATAAACAGTATAAGTTAATGGTAAGTAAAGGCAAGGAACATTGTCACAGGGGTGATGTATTTCAGGTAGTACTTTCCAGGCAGTTCAGTCAGGAATTTAGAGGTGATGAGTTTAATGTTTACAGAGCCTTACGTTCAATCAATCCCTCTCCATATCTCTTTTATTTCGATTATGGTGATTATAAAATTTTTGGTTCATCGCCTGAAGCACATCTGAAAATTGAAAAAAGGAAAGCCTATATTAATCCCATTGCGGGTACCTTCAGGCGGACTGGTGAAGATGAGAGTGACAAAATAGCAGCTGAACGGTTATCATATGACCTGAAAGAAAATTCAGAGCATATTATGCTGGTCGATCTTGCACGGAACGATCTTAGCAGACATGCTAAAAATGTAAAGGTTGAAAATCTGCGTGAGATACAGTTCTATTCACATGTAATTCATCTGGTTTCATCAGTTTCAGGTGAGCTTCGGGAAGGATCATCGATACCTGATATGTTAGCTGCAACTTTTCCGGCAGGAACACTGTCGGGTGCTCCAAAACATATGGCTATGCAGTTGATTGACAGATATGAAAATCAGAGACGTGGTTTTTATGGAGGAGCAATAGGATTTATAGATTTGAGAGGAACTGTTAACCATGCAATTATGATAAGAACCTTCTTAAGTAAAAGTAATATTCTTTATTACCAGGCTGGAGCAGGTATTGTTGCAGGATCGAACGAGGAAAATGAACTACACGAAGTTAACAACAAACTCGGTGCATTGAAGAAAGCAATTGAAATGGCAGGAGGAATAGGATGAAAAAGATAGTAGTTATTGATAATTACGATTCATTTACCTATAATCTGGTTCACTGCATTGAAAAACTAACAGGTAAATACCCGGTAGTATTCAGGAATGATGAAATTTCTGTTAAGGGAATAAATGAATTTGATAAGATATTGATCTCACCGGGACCTGGTATTCCAACAGAGTCAGGTATCTGTCTTGATGTGATAAAAAAATACTCCCCGTTTAAGAGCATACTTGGAATCTGCCTTGGTCACCAGGCTATCTGTGAAGCATTTGAAGGGAAAATATTAAACCTCAGCACGGTTTATCACGGAATGGCATCACCAGTAAAAATAAAAACCAATGATGATCCATTGTTTAAAAATATACCCTCAATTATTATGGCTGGACGTTACCACTCGTGGGTTGTTTCAAAAAAACATCTGCCGGAATGTTTTACAATTACATGCGAAGACGAAAATGGCATTATTATGGGAATAAGTCATAAGGATTTTGATGTCAGGGGTCTTCAATTTCATCCTGAATCTGTGCTTACAGAAAGTGGCCCGGAGATTATTAAAAACTGGCTTGAATTGTAACCGGGATAATATTTGAAGTTAAATAACAAATAGAAGGAAGTAATTAAATGGTAAATTAAAAATTTCAGACAATGCGGAAAATATTAAATAATCTCTTCAATAACAGAACGTTGAACCGGAAGGAAGCAGAGGAAATTCTGACCAACATTGCGAACAACAAGTATACTGAATCGGAAATTGCAGCATTTATTACGGTTTATCTGATGAGAAGTATTACTGTTGAGGAATTGTCGGGTTTCAGGGATGCATTACGGAATTTATGTATAAAAATAGATCTTTCGGATTTTGACACAATAGATGTGTGTGGCACAGGGGGAGATGGTAAAGACACTATAAATATCTCCACACTTAACACATTTGTGCTTGCAGGTGCAGGAATAAAAGTGGCCAAGCATGGAAATTATGCTGTCACCTCAGCCTGTGGTTCATCAAATATTCTTGA
>CAZTXH010000270.1:0-1731 GCA_964617415.1 uncultured Rikenellaceae bacterium
CCTTCAATAAAACTGTATGTGAGGTTTTTTACTGTAAATGATATCCTGTGTATTGATTCCCTGGAGATAAAGGTGGAACTTAAATCGCTGTAATAAATAGCATTACCAATTGCGGATCTAAGTGAACCTCCCTTGGCAAAGATATAAACCTGTCCTGAAATAATTGGCAGACCATTAAGGTAGAGTTGTTCAGTAGAAATATATTTGAGGAAGCAGAGGTCAACACTGGCTATCCTGAGAAAATAAATATTAGTATTCGGGTAACCGGTGATCGTCCTGTTACAGAGAGAACATTGATCTATTTCCGGAATGAGAATACGAATTGAAGGATTTTGTAGTTTCTCCGGCTCATTGTTTATCACGAACTGATCTATAGCAGCAAACTCGTCAGGTAATATTTTAAATACCTCTGCGACAGTATTTATAATATTCATTCTCTGTGGTGTAAACTGTTTGCCAACATTTACCAGTTCAAAAAGGCGTAACAGGACAACAACTTTCTGACCTTGATTCAAGGTTTGGTTGATCTTTTTACAAATGCCAAGTATTTGAACAGAGTCTTTAACGGATGGTACAACAAATTCATTTTTTGTTCTTTTTCCGCTTACAGGTCCGGCATTTTCATCGAAGAGAGAGATGTACTCTATTACACTCTCTTTTGATAACTGTTGATCAAGAAAATCTGACACATAATCACGTTCATCCTGTATCATCCCGCCATCTTGTTTGACAATGAGCGCGAATAATTCCATCAGAGCTTTTAATATTTCCTCACTCATAAGTGGATTGTGATCTGGTCAGTTAGGGAAGCAAGGTATAAAAAAACTATTTCTTTTTTGTCCGTTGAAAGCTAAATTTTCTCTGTAACCAGCCCGGAACAATTGATGCTCCTATTATAAGGTATGGATAGTAACTTATTATCCTCCAGATAATAGCAATAGCCAGTCCTATGCTTCCTATTAATTCAGGGTTGGCTGGTATAGCATCACTTATATAACGACCGAGAATTATTTCTGCAAATCCGGCACCTCCGGGAGTGGGACTCACTATCATCATAATCCATGTGACAAGCTGTCTTGCAAAGATCAGGAAATGGTCGGTAACAGAAAAAAATGCCATGATGATAGCATTTACTACCCAGTACCTGGAAGTCCATGAGAGAAAAGTTGCAACGAGGGCCTTGATCCAGAATGAAAAGGGTTTCTTTCTTAGTTCATGAGAACTTGTTACTATATCATCACCAGCTTTAACTGCAGACTTTCTCCATCTTCGTAACAGTGGCAGCCTGAATACATAAATAATGGTTTTACGAATCTTGTCCGGATCGATAAAAAGTCCATAGCCAACAAATATCACCCAGGCGAGTATTATACCATAACCTATTAGGGCAACGATAAGTAAATTATTTAATAATGCTATTCCTGTTCCCTGGAGGGCAGTTGTAAAGAGAATATCTCCTCCGATAATCAACATAATGACAGGGAACATAATTACAAAATAGAGTTCATCAAGAAATGAAGTTGCCAGGACTATTGAGGTGCTTCTACCGACGGATATATTCTCCTTATGAACAAATACCACAGCCAAGGCTGTTCCGCCGACAGTTGAGGGAGATATTGCTGAAGTGAATTCCCATAACATTATTACTTTGAAGGCCTGTAACCAGGTAAGGTCTTTTTCTGATAGTATTCTGATACGTATAATATAGCCGAGATCTCTGCCTATCATACA
>CAZTXH010000270.1:1741-3704 GCA_964617415.1 uncultured Rikenellaceae bacterium
GCTAAGAACTTCAGCATCTATTTCTTTAATAATGAACCAGAAAACAACAGCCAGCCCTATTATCACAGGTAAGATGATCTTACCAGGCTTCAGTTTCCTCGCCAGGTTATAGTGGCTGTCCTGAGTCATATACAAAACAATTTATCCCGTATTTCTTTCTGTATCCGGGTGTTAATACCTATACTGCTTCAATTGTTGAAGGTGGTTTTGATGCTATATTGTAAGTGACACTTACTATTCCCGGAACTTCACTCAGAATATCATTTGCTAGTTTTTGAAGAGTCTCGAATGGGAGGTTTGTGGGTGTTGCGATCCTTGCATCATTACTCTCCCAGCAACGTATCTCTATCTGCTGGCCAAAATCGCGTTTGCCTTCACGCATACCTGTGACCCTGTCTTCATGAAGTATTGCCATATACTGGAATGCCCCTGTATGCTTCAGCAAACGTTCAACCACCACTGTTGCTTTACGGACGGTATCAATACGTTCCGGAGTTGCTTCACCGATGACACGAGCCGATAATGCAGGTCCCGGGAAGGGTATACGATCGAAGAGCACTTTAGGAAGACCCAGGGCTTCACCTGTTTTCCTGACACTATCCTTGCGAAGCTGAATAAGAGGTTCAATGATCCTGTACCCGAAAGCCTCCTGAGGGTCAATACCGAGCTGTTCGAATACATTATGCTGCCTTTTGATACCGGCGATAGTTTCGTCAACATCAGTAAGTATTGTTCCCTGCAGAAGATACTTTGCTCCGCTTTCTTTCACCAGTTTCCCGAATACATCCTTGTAGAATGTCTGAGTGATGGCTTCACGTTTTTCCTCAGGATCGGTTATCCCTTTTAATACTGCAAAGAATTTATCCCTGGCATCAACAATGGTTACCTCTACACCCAGTTCCTTGAAAATCCCTGCTACCTTAGCCGGTTCTCCTTCTCTCATAATTCCATTGTCAATAAAGACTGTTTTAAGATTTTCGCCAAGAGCATTATGTCCGAGCATAGTAACCACCGACGAATCCACTCCTCCTGATAGCGCATTGATGGCTGAACCGTTTCCGACAATATTCTTTATTTCATTAACCTTCTCACTTATAAATTGCGAAGGATTTAATTCCTGTAATGTAATTTCTTTGATCATCTGGTATTTTTGGTTTAAGTAATAGAATAACAATCCGGTATTAGATCACAGTGTTTTCAAAGATATGATTTCAGATTCTATTAAGGCTATTTATTGGAAAAAAATAGACCATTTCCGGTTGAATCATCAGTTTTTACCATTCAGGAACCATATTCAACGATTCTGCATTTTTAATTTTCATACCGGTGATTCATGGTTTTATTTTGAATCAGATTCATTGTTAAACCAAATATTAAAATGTCATGAAAACGAATCTGATTATAGTATTAACAGGGATTCTTCTGATAACTGCCCCGGAAAAGGCATTGAGCCAGATTGAGAAAGAGGTTGTAAAGAAATATATGCAGGAACTACCACACGGCAGGCCTGATTTTAAAGAAGGACCTCAGAATTACAGGATGACAGCAGTTTACACTAACCGTGACCTTTACGGTAATTTCACCGGAAGAACTTTAGTCACAGGAGATTATACGTGCGGACTGGAAAACGGTATGGCATCATGGAAGAATGTATCGATTGCAGCTTCGTCCAATGCTTCTGAACCCTTTCCTGAAGGAATCAAACAGGAGTATATGGAAAATATGAAATATCTTCCTACAAAGGTACTTCTGGAAGAAGAAGCCTTTGAGAATTTCCCTTCAAATCTCGAAAATGTTTTTGCCCGGAACCTTTTATGGGACATGGCATGTATTGAAGGATTTGCCTGGGAATATTCCGATTCATTACAACTTAACAGGAATTATATAGTACCTGACATAATGGGTGAATTTCAGATGGCTGATATAGGTACGTATGATCATACCAATATTGAACTTTGCTGGA
>CAZTXH010000271.1:0-3698 GCA_964617415.1 uncultured Rikenellaceae bacterium
GACTGCAAGCATACAAGATCGCTTTTTTCACAAGGAGACTAAATCTTACACCTTCTGAAGCAGAAAGATTCTGGCCATTATATAATGATTACCAGGCAAAAAAGATAGCGATCCAGCAGCAACGGACCGAGCTTAACAGAAAATTCAATCAGGAGGCTGCTTCAATGAGTGATGAACAGTTGATTGCTGCCGGAGATAAACTTATAGAACTGGGAGTACAAGAAACTGAATTAGGTGTGGAATTTCATCAACAGATGAAAAAAGTACTTCCTCCAATCAAGGTATTAAGGTTATACCAGGTTGAAAATCAATACAGGCAGCAATTACTTAATGAGCTGCGGGCAAGACGCCAACAAAGACCTGATATTCAAAGATAAACACTGTCTATAGTGAGAGGATAGCAATCAGTTCTGCTTATTAATAATGGAAAGAATACTTGAATCAAGACTACTCAGTGGTACTTTCTTCTGTTCCCCTGATGACATTATCTTAAATGTTATCTCATTTGCACTTATCTCATCTTCACCTGCAATAATTATATAAGGTATACCCTTGTTATTGGCATACGACATCTGCTTCTTAAGCTTTACTGCATCGGGATAGAGTTCTGCCTTTATACCAAGGTTCCTTAACTGCTGAAGTATCCCAAGTGCATATATTGTCTCTTCACTTCCAAAATTTAAAATAAGTATATCGACCGGTGAGGAAGTTATTTGTTTAAAGAGGTTTAGATGACTCATGACATCATAAACCCGGTCGGCTCCAAATGAGACACCTACACCCGAGACTCCTTCCAGACCAAATATACCGGTAAGATCATCATAGCGGCCACCTCCGCAAATACTTCCAATATCAAAATCAGTCGATTTGACCTCAATAATTGCACCTGTATAATAGTCAAGTCCCCGTGCCAGTGTAATATCGAAAACAACAGCAGCGAAAAGACCAGCTTCCTGAATATATGAGAAAAGAGTTTTCATCTCATTAAGACCATCTATTCCTGTTGTTGACCCTGAAAGAATCTCTTCAAGCTTTAAAAGCTGTTTATTAATATTGCCTTTCAACTTCAGTAACGGATTAAGCTTTTGAATTGCTTTGGAAGAGATCCCCTTTTCCCTTAATTCAGCATTGACAGCATCAATGCCAATTTTATCAAGTTTATCAATTGCTACCGTTATATCTGTTATCCTGTTCCTCTCTCCTATATATTCTGCAATACCGATTAATATTTTCCTGTTATTGATCCTGATCAGAATCCTTATCCCTAAGCTTGCAAAGACATCATCAATTATCTTAATCAACTCATACTCATTAAGTAACGAATTACTTCCAATTATATCGACATCACATTGAAAGAATTCACGGTACCTTCCTTTCTGGGGACGGTCGGCTCTCCATACCGGCTGTATCTGGTATCTTTTAAAGGGGAAAGTTATTTTATCCCTGTGTTGAACAACATATCTTGCAAATGGAACTGTAAGATCATATCTCAAGCCCTTCTCACAAATCAAAGATGCAAGTTTAGCTGTATCCTTCCCAAAGAGATCCTCATCATTTGTTCCCGAGAGAAAATTACCCGAATTAAGAATCCTGAACAATAATCTGTCACCTTCATCCCCATACTTGCCCAGAAGAGTGGTAAGATTCTCTATTGCAGGAGTCTCAATAGGCTGATATCCATATAATTTAAAAACCTTTTTTATGGTATCAAAAATAAAATCCCGTTTCTGCATTTCATCAGTTGAGAAATCCCGGGTTCCTTTGGGTATAGAGGGTTTAGTGGCCATTAAAAATGTATTGTAACATAGTAAAAATAAGAAAGAATTTTTAATATTTTTCCGGGACAAAGGTCTGATCTGTAACCGGAGGCCGTACATAAGCTACATCCCGTTTCAGCGGAGGTAGTTTAAATGGTTTTGGTGTCAGATCTTTATAAGGAATAAGTGAGAGCAGATGATCGATAGTATTTAACCGGGCTCTTCTTTTATTATCAGCATGAACTACATACCATGGTGATTGTTTGGTATCGGTAAATGAAAACATTTTATCTTTTGCCATAGAATATTCAACCCATTTATCACGTGATTCAATATCCATAGGACTTATTTTCCAGCGTTTTGTAGGGTCTTTTATCCTATCCTGAAAACGGTTCTCCTGTTCCTTATCACTCACTGAAAACCAGTATTTTACCATAATAATTCCAGATCTTATCAGCATTTTTTCAAATTCCGGACACGATCTCAGAAACTCCTCATATTCTTCTTCGGTACAATAGCCCATTACTTTCTCCACACCAGCCCTGTTATACCAGCTTCTGTCGAAAAGAACAATCTCACCTCCTGCCGGTAAATGTGTAACATAACGCTGGAAATACCACTGTGTTTTTTCTTTTTCAGTAGGTACTCCAAGGGCAACAATTCTGCATATCCTGGGATTCAGGCATCCGGCAATGGTTTTTATCACACCTCCCTTCCCGGCAGCATCCCTCCCTTCGAAAATAACCACGACTTTTAGCTTCTTTGCTTTTACCCATTCCTGGAGTTTTACCAGTTCTATTTCGTATTTACGAAGAATTTTTTCATACTCTTTTCTGCTTAGTCTTTCCTTCTTTTCAGGCTTGATATCGTGATAAAGGTCTTTCTTCTCGAAAGTCTCTACCTTGATCTTTTTCTTATTACTATCTTTTCTCATGACATACTTGACTTAAAGACAAAGTAAGTTAAAAAAAAATCCTGAAAACGCATGGTTTTCAGGAACAATATAAATATATACTCATCCTCCCAGTAAAATCATTTAATTCCCGCCCCGAGTACTCGGGGCACCCCCTAAAGTAAAGATCCCCGGACCCGCTGAAGCGGTGAAGCGGGTCCGGGGGTCAGCCCCTCTCGGATGGGGGGTAGATTATTGTATAAATGGTATCGATATAGGATATTTAAATCTTTCGCCTTTTGCAGCCCTGATACTTGCAATTATAACACAGACTATTTTCAATATTCCCAGAAATAATATAATAGGAATTCCTATTATAATAAAACAAAGGGGAATAGCCAGTACAATGTAAAGCAGCATGGATAGCTGAAAGTTCATAGAGGCTTTTCCATTTTCATTAATCCATACTGATTCTTCTTTTTTTGATAACCAGCAGATAAGCGGTCCAATAATCGCTCCAAAAGGAAAAAAGAAACCGGCAAATGCTGACAAATGGCAGAACATGGCCCAGTTTCTTTCCGATTCAGAATATGCTCTAATCTCTTCCATATTTTTTTCAGTTTATTAAAAGACGGTATAATGAGGCTTGTGATGCATCAATCAAACCTTGCAAGGCGCTTTAAATCGGAAATCAGGAATCCATTTGGATGCTTTCTGTCTATTTTATGCAAATCATAATAATACATATTTGCATCATCTGCACCGATAAGCATTTTAAAACAGTATCCTTCCCTTACATTTTCACCTACAGGTGATACCTTATGCAGGATTAAGGTATTAGGTGTTTTTTCCTCAATAGCTTTAATTATATCTTCTTCCGGTACTATTTCAACCTTATTTGAATAAACAGCCTTTATTTTGTTGATTGTATTGATTTCCGTAGAGAGATCTTCCTGTTTTACAAGAATTGTCCTTCCCTTTATTGAGGGGATATTTTCATTATAATATTTGAGATATTTCCTGCCTGTCTTTGAAGGATCCTCCAGGAT
>CAZTXH010000272.1:0-3697 GCA_964617415.1 uncultured Rikenellaceae bacterium
ATCAGCAGTCTGATCTTATTATTAACACCGGGGATTTTATCAGTTACGGCTGGAGAGAATTTGATAGAAGCGATACAATCCTTGTGACAGCTAAAAGCAGGTATGGGAATTTTGCAGTGATCGGGAATCACGACAAGGGAACCTATCTGCCCGGATCGGCAGAAACTGATAAGGATTCTGTTTTCCTGAAATTAAATGAGTTAATTACCAAGTCGGGCTATAAAGTCCTGAATGATGAGCATGTTATACTGAATATAAATGGAGCTGATATCGCAATAATTGGTGTTGAGCCCAGCGGAAGACATCCGGATATTATTCATGGAAATGTCGAAAAAGCATACGAAGGTACAGATTCTGCTGATCTCAGGATACTTCTGATTCACGATCCAAACCAATGGAAAGAGGACGTAACCGGTAAAACAGGTATCGAACTTACACTGGCAGGCCACACACATGGAATGCAACTGGGTGTATATACAAAAAAATTCAGGTGGAGTCCCGCCAAATATTTTTATCCCGAATGGAACGGATTGTATTCTGAAGGTGACCATTATCTCTATGTAAACAGGGGGCTGGGAGTTCTGGCTATCCCCTTCAGGATATGGATGCCTCCGGAAATAACAATCATAACACTAAAGTCAGAAAAAGTATAATATCCTTTAAAGTAATAATGATTAATAAAAATTATAAGATTCCTCATCCTTCCCGAGTACTCGGGATCGGGATTCGGAATGACAGGATTCTTTAGAGTAAATGGGGAAGAAGCGGCAATTCGTTCGTAAATTATTTAAAAATAAAAGAAGGTGTCCTTTAAAGACACCTTCCCTTTTATTACCCATATGAATTATTAACCCAACTACCTGCGCGAAGAAAACAAGTTAATGCGTATTATGCATAAATGAAAAGAATCATAATGGGTAATTATTCTGATAATATGACAATATTAAATACTTGTTTATTCCCGGAAAATGACTTTTTTTTTTGACCTCAACAGGTGTTAAATTAAGATTTCTACAGATTATAAAATAGTATTTTCTGAAAGGCTGAATGAGATATTCAGTTACATTTTCACAAACTCCACCCTGCGGTTTTCCGCTTTGCCTTCGGGTGTATCGTTTGTATTTACAGGTTTGCTCTCACCGAATCCCTTTGATGTAAGTCTATCCTCCTTGATACCCATAGAGACAAGTTGTTTTTTCACGGCTTCTGCCCTCTCTTCAGATAATTTCTGGTTCATATCGTTATCACCGACATTATCTGTATGTCCTTCTATACTAACTTTTACATCAGGATGTTCATCAAGCATCTTATATATTTCGTTCAGGACACCCATAGATTCAGGCCGGAGTGTTGATTTTCCCGAATTAAAACGTATACCGTTAGAAACGATCTTCCCGTCCTGCAGAAAGCGGTCATAATATTTGACACCCCCTTCGGCGATCCTGATGTTCTTGATAAAGAACTGGTTATTATCTGATGCATGGTATGCATGTAGAGATAATCCTGTCGGATTAAACTCAAGATGAGGGATATTGATAAGTCTTGTTTCATCAATATAAGCTTTCATCTTTCCGCTGGTATAAGCTATAGCAATATGTGCCCATTTATTTTCTGTTGACGCATTATTTGGCAGATAACTGCTTGCCGAGCCAAGGATCATTTGTCTGTAATTAATACTGAGATAACCAGAACCCGTACTTCTTTGATTTTTTCTATCCCTGAAATACACTGTGAATGTGTTATGATTATTCACATACAAATCAAACTCGATTGTAAACACTTCCGGCAGGTAATCGATTTCAGGATTTTTCAGGTAAGGAATAATTGTAGGAGAGCCTCCCCTGAACATAATGATATTATCACCGCCGAACTCTGCATTTTCCACGGTTCCCGCTACGAGGTCCCATCTGGAAGGGAATTCACCGTTCTCCTCCCCTATGTTGTTATCCTCAAAGATTATCTTATCTCCGGGCACAAAGTCATATTTTGACCATTTCAGCTCAACATCTGCCGTCTCTTTTCCTGAAGCAGTACCAGCAGCAGTCTGTGTTGTTGCAGGTGTCTGTGTTGCCTCTCCCTGAGTCAGGGTATCGCTCTTTTCACCTTCATCTTCCTTATCCTTCTTTAAAAGGTTACCTATTCCTTTTTCCAGCTCATCCAGCCCTTTGTCAACCTTCTTTTCAACTCTCTTTTTTAAAGGATTTCTAATCTGAGCTGATACTACATCAACCTGAATAAACATCAGTCCTATCATCATCGAAAAAACAATCATATTTTTCATGTGTATATCTTTTAGTTAATCAATCGAACAGTATTCGGGTTAATCATTCTAACCACCCTTAGCGGATCAGATATAATAATAAGTATAAAATTACTTCTATAATTATAGAATTCCAAAGTATAGAAAAGAATTTTCGGGATTAACTGCAAGGGGAGAATCAAATCCTCACCCCTATGATGGTAATATCATCTATCTGTGCCAGTGAGCCCTGCCATTTGGCAAGTTCAGTATCAAGTATATTTCGTTGTTCAACCATCGGGCGGTAATAGATGTCGGTAAAAAGTCGTTTAAGGTTTGCTTTTTTGTATTTCGCTCCCTCAGGACCACCAAACTGATCGGCATATCCATCGGAGAATATATAAATCGTATCTCCTTTTTTAACGTTAATAACATAATTGGTAAATGGTACTGCATCGCCGTAATGTATACCTATCGGCATCCTGTCGGCTTTATATTCTTTAAATTCTCCATTCTGATAGATGAAAAGAGGATTATATGCACCTGCAAACTGGAGTGTTTTCCTTTTTTTATCAAGGATACAGAAAGCTATATCCATTCCATCGGCTGCTTCACCTTCCTTACCAGTCTGATGAAGTGATTCCATAATCTTTTTCCTCAGAAGATTAAGAACCTTATTAGCCTGTAAAGACCTGTTATTTGCAGTTATTTCATTAAGGGTTGATATACCGAGTGTACTCATGAAGGCTCCCGGCACTCCATGCCCGGTGCAATCACCAACTGTCAGGAAAACAGATTTATCATCTTCATTGATCCAGTAAAAATCACCGCTGACGATGTCTCTCGGTTTGAAAAAAATGAAATAATCAGAAAAAACTTTTCTGAACAGTTCTTCCATTGGTAGCATTGCCAGCTGTATCCTGCTTGCATACTCGATACTTGAGGTTATCTCTTCTTTTTGTGCTGCAATTTCTGCTGTTCTCTCCCTTACTTTTTCTTCAAGAATACGGTTTTTATGATGAAGCTGTTTTTCCCTGAACCTGACCACTACGATGATAAGTGCTAAAAGCACTATGGCGATAAGAATATAAAAGAAAGCTGTCTCAGTGAAAGGTGCCTTGATTGTAAAATCAACTGATACTGGTTCACTTATATTACCCCACAGGTCTTTTGCCCGGACCTGTAGCGTATAGTCACCTTGCTTGGTAATCGTTCTTTCATAATGGGTAAAGGTTGACCATGGAGACCAGTCAGTCATCTGTTTACTGATATAATATTGATACTGATTTGTATTGGCCTTAAGATAAGCAGGTGCAATAATGTCAAAAATGATTACATCGTCACCTCGCTGGAACTTTATGTCTGCGAGGTTAAAACTAACCCCTCTCTCATTCGATATATTCTTTATCAATATACTTATTGATGCATATTCTTCTCAGCCAGGGAATGGGATTTTCT
>CAZTXH010000273.1:0-3690 GCA_964617415.1 uncultured Rikenellaceae bacterium
ATAACCTTCAGTCAGGACCTGTCCTTTTTTTACCTTTTCGCCTTTTTTAACTACGGGAACGAGGTTTACACAGGTATTCTGGTTTGTCTTCTTGTATTTTGGAAGAACATATTTTTTTATATCATCATCAAAACTCACAAATTTCTCCTCATCAGTTCTTGTATATCTGATGACTATTTCATTTGCATCTACATATTCCACAACACCATCGCCTTCTGCCACGATAAGAATCCGGCTGTCCTTGATCACCTGTGTTTCCAGTCCGGTCCCCACTATTGTTGATTCAGGATTAATAAGAGGAACAGCCTGACGCATCATATTTGATCCCATTAGTGCTCTGTTGGCATCATCATGTTCAAGGAATGGGATGAGGGATGCGGCAATAGAAGCTATCTGGTTTGGTGCCACGTCCATCAGGTCGATCTTTGATACCTCTTCAATAGGGTAATCAGCCTCAAACCTGCATTTGGCTCTTTTACTTTCAAAATATCCGTCTTTTAAGAGTGGTGCATTAGCCTGGGCTATTATCTTTTCCTCCTCTTCTTCTGCGCTCAGCCATACAATACCATCCTTTGTAAAATCAACCTGTTCCTGATTCACTTTACGGTAGGGTGTTTCAATAAATCCTAGTGCATTGATCTTGGCATAAACACAAAGAGATGAAATAAGACCTATATTTGGTCCCTCAGGAGTCTCAATCGGACATAGACGACCATAGTGAGTATAATGAACGTCTCTCACCTCAAAGCCAGCCCTCTCACGGGATAATCCGCCTGGTCCTAGAGCCGACATACGGCGCTTATGTGTCATCTCAGCCAGAGGATTGGTCTGATCCATGAATTGGGACAGCTGGTTTGTACCGAAGAATGAATTGATTACCGATGATAGAGTCTTTGAATTAATGAGGTCTATTGGAGTAAATACCTCGTTATCACGGACATTCATTCTTTCACGGATAGTACGAGCCATTCGTGCGAGTCCAACTCCAAACTGTGTATATAGTTGTTCACCAACTGTACGCACTCTCCTGTTACTGAGATGGTCAATATCATCAATATCTGTCTTTGAATTAATAAGTTCGATCAGGTATTCGATGATCTTAATGATATCTTCCCTTGTCAGGATCTTAACATCCATATCTGTATTAAGACCCAGTTTCTTATTTATACGATAACGCCCTACTTCACCAAGATCATATCTCTTATCTGAAAAGAATAATTTGTCGATAACATCACGGGCTGTTGCCTCATCGGGTGGTTCTGCATTCCGTAGCTGACGGTATATATATATTACTGCTTCTTTTTCAGAGTTACATGGATCTTTTTGCAATGTGTTATATATAATGGCATAATCAGACAGTGATGAATCATCTTTATGAAGAAGTATTGTTTTTGCACCCGAATCAACAATCAGTTCAATATGTTCATTTTCTATTGTTGTTTCTCTGTCGAGGATAACTTCGTTTCTTTCAATCGAGACCACTTCACCGGTATCTTCATCGACAAAGTCTTCAATCCATGTTTTCAGTACCCTGGCTGCCAGCTTCCGGCTAACAAGTTTTTTGATGTTTGTCTTTGATACTTTCTGTTCTTCTGCGAGGTCAAATATCTCCAGTATCTCCTTATCGCTCTCAAAGCCTATTGCCCGAAGAAGAGTTGTTACAGGAAGTTTCTTTTTCCTGTCAATATAAGCATACATCACGTTATTGATGTCGGTAGCAAACTCTATCCATGATCCTTTGAATGGGATAATCCTGGCTGAATAGAGTTTTGTTCCGTTAGCGTGAAGACTCTGTCCGAAAAATACTCCCGGAGATCTGTGTAACTGTGATACTACTATCCTTTCTGCACCATTTATAACAAAAGTACCACGTTCCGTCATATAGGGAACTGTACCGAGGTATACATCCTGTATGACCGTATCAAAGTCTTCATGTTCAGGGTCAGTACAATAGAGTTTCAGTTTTGCCTTCAGCGGAACACTGTAAGTCAATCCTCGTTCGATACATTCATCAATAGTATATCGAGGAGGGTCAATATAATAATCCAGAAACTCGAGAACAAAATTATTCCTGGTATCTGTAATCGGGAAATTTTCATTAAAGACCTTATAGAGTTTCTCCTTTTTCCTGTTCTCGGGAGTTGTTCCAAGCTGAAAGAACTCACCGAATGATTTCAACTGAACTTCCAGAAAATCAGGATAATCTAATAGTGTCTTCCTGGATGAGAAATTTATTCTTTCGGTATTTGTTGAGGACATTTTAAAAAGATTAAGTGAACTTTTTATTCAAATGACAAAAAGCATAGTCCCGAGTATTCGGAACTAAACCCAGGACCCAGCAATGGGTATAGCTTATTTAAGTTCAACTTCAGCTCCTGCCTCTACTAATTGGTTTTTAACAGTTTCAGCTTCATCTTTTGCAATACCTTCTTTAACCGGAGCTGGAGCAGAATCAACTACTGCTTTAGCTTCTTTAAGTCCAAGGCCGGTGATTTCTTTGACAAGTTTTACAATCTGCAATTTTTGTCCACCTGCATTTTTCAGAATAACATCGAATGTTGATTTTTCTTCTGCAACAGACTCTTCACCACCACCGGCTGCACCTGCGACTGCCACTGCTGCCGCAGCTGGTTCAATACCATACTCTTCTTTGAGTATTGTAGCCAGTTCATTTACATCTTTAACAGATAGGTTAACCAGTTCCTCTGCAAATTTCTTAAGATCTGCCATTTTTATAGATTTTAATTTGATTATACTTTTTTATTAGTTCGATTTTTTTGATAGTGTTTCAAGAACACCATGTATATTATTTTCACCTGATTTCAAAGCTGATATAACGTTTTTGGCTGGTGACTGAAGTAGAAGGATAATATCTCCTACCAGTTCCTCTTTTGCTTTAATAGAGACAAGAGTATCAAGCATTTCATCTCCAAGATAAATTGATTCCTGAACGTATGCGCCTTTGAGAACAGGCTTATCATGTTTTTTCCTGAATTCCCTGATAAGTTTTGCAGGGCTATTCACTGATTTTTTGGTAAACATGATGGACGTAGTACCTTTAAGAACCGGATAGAGTTCTTCAAGGTCCATACCGGACTGATCAAGTGCCCTTTTAAGAAGAGTATTCTTGACAATGATAAGTTTAATATCATTTTCAAAACATTTTCTTCTCAGGTCATTTGTATCAGCGGCATTCAGCTGTGCAGTATCAGTCAGATAAAAGTGGCTGTATTCTTTTATTCTTGTAGTAAGGCTTTCTATTATAGCATTTTTTTCTTCCCGTCTCATAATTACAAATTAATTTATTACTCCTCAAGACCTTTGGGATCGATTTTAATACTCGGGCTCATCGTACTTGATAGGAAAAGGCTACGTATGTAGGTTCCCTTTGCAGCAGCCGGTTTTAGTCTGCTTACCGTTGAGATAAACTCCCGGGCATTTTCAGCGATTTTATCAGGTTCAAATGAGACCTTTCCAATAGAGGCATGAATGATTCCGCTCTTATCCACTTTGAAATCAATCTTACCCTGCTTTACTTCTTTAACAGCCTTCCCGATATCCATTGTTACGGTTCCACTTTTCGGGTTTGGCATCAGTCCACGGGGACCGAGTACACGACCTAACTGACCTATTTTCCCCATTACGGATGGCATGGTTATTATAACATCCACATCAGTCCATCCCCCTTTG
>CAZTXH010000274.1:0-3679 GCA_964617415.1 uncultured Rikenellaceae bacterium
ATGGGAAACTATGATGTCCTTCCCAAAGCTGATCTGATACTTGTAACACACGAGCACTATGATCATCTGGATACTGAACTTATCAGTGAATTACGGAAAGAAGAAACCGTAATGTTTTGTAATGGAAATTCAGCCTCAGAAGTAGATTGGGCAGAACCTATGAAGGCAGGTGATACCCGTAAGGCAGGTAATATAGGCATTGAGGCTGTACCTGCTTATAACATAGTACATATGAGAGCTCCCGGTCAACCATTTCACCCAAAAGGTGTTGGCATCGGTTTTATTATCACAATAGGAGACAAGAGAATCTATGTAGCCGGTGATACCGAAGACACACCGGAAATGAAAGCTCTTAAAAATATCGATGTCGCATTTCTTCCAATGAATCTTCCATATACGATGACCCCTGAAATGGTTGCTGATGCTGCATTAGCATTTAAACCCGCAATATTATATCCTTATCATTTCGGAGAAACCAATACCGATGAACTGGTAAAGCTATTGAAAGACACAGACATAGAAGTACGAATAAGAAATCTTCAGTAAAAATCATTTACAGAACACTTGGCCGAACCACCATAAATATACCGGACGAATTTCTGGCATAATTACAATTGAGTTTGATATGATGAAAAAAATCTGTTTTACAGGGATACTGCTTTCAGTAATCTCAAGTATCATGATTGCCCAGGATATAACATTTCCGGTACTGGATGGTTATAAGAAATTAACGAATTACCCTGTGTATGGTCCAGGTAATTTGTTTGATCATATCAATGGTGCCGCTGACGGATACCTGACACTTGGATTTGTCGACCTGAATGTTGTGGAATATAAAAGAGGAAGAAACATTATTAAACTGGAGATTTACCGTCATAGCGATCATACAATGGCATTCGGGATATATGCTTCAGAACGCAACCCTACATACAGGTTTTTAAACCTTGGTGCACAGGGTTATATTACAGGCGGGGTTATCAACTTTTTTACCGGGAATTTCTATGTAAAGATCAGAACACATTCTGATAAACCTAAAGTACTGCGATCAGCTGAATCACTGGCTGTGAGGGTTGCCAATATGCTCGGCGGGAATACTGAAATGCCGTCACCGCTCTATCAATTCCCCGATGAAGGGAAGAAAATAAATGAAGAGAAATTTATCAACGAGAGTGTTCTTGGCCATCAGTTTCTGAATAAAGCATTCAAGGCTTCATATAGCGTTGGGAATGACCATTTTGATATTTATCTTTTCAAGTTCAATGATCCCGAAGAAGCATCTGAAGTGGCAAAAAAATATCTGGCAACCGCCGATCTTGAGCCTGTTCAACCCAATAGTGGAAAATATGTCTTTAAAGACGGCTATAATGGTACTATATTCCTGGCCTGGAGCAGGGATATAGCTGTTATTATTTCCGGATTGGCAAGAGACCAATCGTATATTGCTGACACATACTCATCAGCAATACTTGAATAGTACATAAAAATATCTCCGTTACTCTTCCAGGTAATTTGAGATTATCTGCTGAAGCTCCTCGTACGAATTAACAACCGGAATATCATTGTGATCGTAAATAACATTTTGCGGGGGACGGAATAATATACCAACATCTGCTTTCCTGAGCATGTTGATGTCATTGTATGAATCGCCTATGCCGATCACCTTATAATTTAGACTCTGCATTGCTTCGGCAACTTTCATTTTACTGTTTTGCTGGCGAAGGTTATAATCAACGATATTTCTATTATTATCAATTGTGAGATGATTACAAAAGAGAACCGGCCAGCCCAGTTTTTCCATTAACGGATCGGCAAATTCAGTATAAGTATCGGAAACGATTATCAATTGTGTCTTTTTTCTCAACCATGAAATAAACTCAAATGCTCCGGGCAGGGGCTGTATACTTGAAATAACTTGCTGAATTACATCTATTGTAATATTGTTCTTATGCAATATGTCCAGCCGGTGTTTCATAAGAACGTTGTAATCATTTATATCACGTGTTGTTAGTCGTAATTCATCTATACCGGTATATTTGGCTACATTGATCCATATCTCCGGGACAAAGATTCCTTCAAGGTCAGCACATACTATATACATATCACATTCTATTATAAGAGTGTAGCATCCGGATATAACTCCTTAGCTCATCGTAATTATTATTCATTTCAGTAAATTCTTCCTTCCGGTGACCCAGTTCTGCTAGTGATTCAGGTATCGTTAATGATAATCCGGGAATCCTGCTAAGCTCATCGTTGAATTTCGCTGGATGGGCTGTTTCAAGAGAAATAAAAAGCTGATTACGGTTGTTCGTTAATAATGCTTTATATGCTTCCACACCCTTCCAGGCAACTGCTCCATGAGGTTCGAGGATCAATCCGTGGTTTTTGTAACTTTTTGCAATGGTTGACCTCGTATCATTATCTGATACACTGATACCGAAGAAATCGTTCTTCATCCTTGTCCGTTCCGGATCTTTGATCATAATTCCTTCTTCATTCATTATTCCGCCATAAAGTGCAACAATTCTTGTCAGATTGCCCGGGTGACCTACATTCATCGCACTGGAGATACAGTTTATTGAGGGACTTATCATTTTATAGATGCCTGTTTTAAGGAATTCCGGTACTTCATTATTTGCATTTGTTGATATAATGAACTTACGGACCGGAAGTCCCATCTCACGGGCAATAATTCCACCCATCAGGTTGCCGAAATTGCCTGAGGGCACACTGAATATAGCCTTGTCATCTATTCTGTTTGCCAGCTTTGACCATGTATAGAAATAATATACTGACTGTGGCAGTAACCGGCCTATGTTAATGGAATTTGCCGAAGTCAATGGAATATCAGATAATGATTTATCCCTGAAGGCCATTTTTACAAGCCGCTGGCAATCGTCGAATTTTCCGTTAAGCGAGATGATCCTGACATTATCATGTAAGGTGGTCATTTGCTTTCGCTGTGTTTCAGAAACCTCACCAGAAGGGAATAGTATTACTACATTTATATTACTTAGCCTGTGGAATGCACTGGCAACAGCACTTCCCGTATCACCTGATGTAGCAGTGAGTATTGTGAATCTCAAATTGTTCTGTGAACTGAAATAGTGCATCAACCTTGCCATTATTCTCGCTGCAAAATCCTTGAAGGAGGCTGTTGGTCCCTGATCAAGTCTTAGAATATAACTACGGTTATAGACTCTTTCAATCGGTACATCAAAATTGTATGCATCATTACAGATTCTTTTGAGGTCATCATCACATATCTCATTGAATAAAAAATGTTTTAGTACATGAAATGCAACCTCGGGATAATCAAGTTGAGAAAAACTTTTAAATTCACTCTTCTTAATAACTGGAATATGTGAAGGCATATACAATCCCCCGTCAGGTGCCAATCCTTCAAGTAAAGCCTCACGAAAACTTAATTCAGGCGATTTTAAATTTGTTGAGTAATATGTTATGTTCTTCTCCTTCAAGTATAAATCTGTATTAATATTCAGTTCAAAGTTATATCCACCACCACCACGCTCTATGCCCTGTGCCCTTCGCCCTCTGCCTTCAGCCTTTCATACGTTAACGACTCTCATAAGATCTGAAAATACTCCTGCAGCAGTTACATCGGCACCTGCTCCGTAGCCTTTTATTACCATTGGGAGCTCCTGGTACCTCTCAGTAG
>CAZTXH010000275.1:0-3673 GCA_964617415.1 uncultured Rikenellaceae bacterium
ATCCTACATATACCCAGTACGATTCCATAATGAGGAATTTTGCGCAATTATATCCATCATTATGCTTACTTGATACTATTGGGACCACTAATTATGATAAGTTAGTCCTGGTAGTGAAAATATCAGATAATGTAAATAGTGATGAGAACGAACCTGAAGTATTTTATACCTCAACGATGCACGGAGATGAGACAGCAGGCTTTGTTCTAATGCTTCGTCTCATTGATTATCTTCTTAAAAATTACAATTCAGCTAACAGGATAAAAGAGCTTGTCGATAATCTTGAGATTTGGATCAATCCTCTGGCAAATCCTGATGGAACTTACCTTACAGGTGATGTCATTACTAATCCTACCAGAGGTAATGCTAACGGATATGATCTGAACAGGAACTTTCCTGATCCAGGTTTAACAAATGTAACAAGGCAGATTGAGACTATTGACATGATGAAATTCATGAGTGAGCACTGCTTTGTTATATCTGCCAATTTCCATTCAGGTGCTGAGGTTGTTAACTATCCCTGGGACAGATGGTCGAAACTACATGCTGACAATGACTGGTTTTATGATATCAGCAGAAAATATGCCGATACTGTTCATCTTTATTCACCAACAGGGTATATGAACGATCTTCAGAATGGAGTTACTAATGGTTATGACTGGTATTCTATTCGCGGGGGACGGCAGGATTATGTCACGTATGAATTACACGGAAGAGAAGTGACGATAGAGCTTGTTAACTCTTATGTTACTCCGGCCGATCAGCTTGAACCTTTATGGCAGTATAACCGGAGTTCCCTGCTGGGTTACCTCGAAAATGCGATGTATGGGATACATGGTATTGTTAAGGATGCAGTAACATGTGATCCGGTCGCTGCAAGGATATTTATCACCGGACATGACAAGGACAGCTCTCATATTTACAGCGATACACTATCTGGCTCTTTTACACGACTTCTTGCACCAGGAGCATGGGATCTTATGTTCACAGCATCAGGATATTACGAAACCGAGATTACGAATATTATTGTTATTGAAGGAGAGGCAGAGGATATAATTGTTGAGATGATACCTGTGGTTAGTCCGGTTGATACTATTCCCACACCTTCCCTGATAATATATCCAAATCCGTCAGATGAATATATAAGGGTTATCCTTCCTCAAAGGCAAAAAGGGATAGTGAATATCAGTCTGTACAATCCACAGGGATTTAAAATCTCAGATTATGAGGAAGATACTTCATCAGGCCAACCACTCCATATCGATATTGCCGGGTATGCCGCAGGAGTATATACATTGATAATCACCAATACAGCAACCGATTTTTCCGATATCGGACGGTTTGTTATTTTACGGCAATAGCAGTATGCTTCCTGAAATCATTTCCTGTTCTATTGATTCTATCATTAAAAAAATTACTTTTGGAGCTTTGTTCACGATGTAGAGGCTATTATTATAATAATACATTTATTAGAATAGAGGGTATGGAAAGAGTTTTGGCATTTATTTTTTTTATAGTATCGGCTTATTCAGGATTGAATGGACAGGGTGCTTATATCCCACCCGAAAAGCCAAAGCTTATTGTAGGTATCATAGTGGAACAATTAAGATATGATCAGGTTGAAAGATTCTCGGACAGGTTTGGCCAAAGAGGTATTAGACGTCTTTTAAATGAGGGAACCTTCTATCAAAATGCAGCTTATCAGTATATGCTAACCCAATCAGCCCCGGCTCATGCCACCATTTCTACGGGTACAGAACCGGCCTGGCATGGCATTATTGCCAATAGCTGGTACCTTCCGCTCAGGAACGATCTTATTTACTGTACACAGGATCCTGGTATTGATCCTGTTGGTGGTGGTTATGAATCAGGACTTCATTCACCTGTTCATCTGATGGCATCTACCTTCACTGATGAACTAAAAATGGCGACACGGAAAAAAGCTAAAGTCTTTGGTGTTGGTCTGAAAGAACATGCTGCCATTCTATCAGCGGGGCATGCTGCTGATGCTGCCTACTGGTTTGATAGTAGTACCGGCAACTGGATCACAAGTACATGGTATTTAGATTCCCTGCCTTCCTGGATCAATGATTTTAATGCAATGAAATACCCTGAGGCTTATTTAGCTAAAACATGGGATCTGTCGGGGCCTCCGGAGCATTATTATGATTGTGTACCTGATACGAATATTTTTGAACTGGGATTTAACGGTAACAATTATTTCCCTTATGACCTTAAGAAGATCAGAAATGAATGGCTTACAGAGCACCAGGATGATGTGTTGCTACTCAGGGAAACACCATTTGGAAATACATATACAACAGATCTTGCTAAAAAGCTTATTGAGAAGGAGCAACTGGGCAAGGATGATATAACTGATGTTCTGACAGTATGTTATTCAGCTACAGGTTATATAGGCCACAGGTTTGGTCCATCTTCATATGAGATGGCTGATGCCATATTAAGATTGGATAAAGAAATTGGAGATCTGGTGACATATCTTGTAGATTCTGTGGGGAAAAGAAATATACTTGTATACTTTACATCATCTCATGGCACCTCAGAAATACCTGGTATTCTGGAGATGAATCGCATTCCATCGGGTTATTTTAAACCTGAACAGGCTCTTTATCTGCTCAGGAGTTATCTTAAAGTCTTGTATGGTGAGGGTGAATGGGTAAAAGGATATGTAGGGAATCAGCTCTATCTTAACCGGACACTTATTGAAGATTCAAGGATATCTATGGAAGAGATTCGTAGAAATGTAGCAAGATTCATGGTCCAGATCACGGGAGTTAATTTTGTATATCCTTATTCCGATTTGGGAGTAGATGGTTTTGGAAATGAGGATCTTAAAAGGATCAGTAATAGCTACAATCCGCAGAGGTCGGGAGATCTTTTAATTACATTTAATCCCGGCTGGGTAGAATCAGGTACTGAAAAAGTTACTGATTACAATTCGTCTTATGAATATAATTCACATGTACCGCTTATCTGGTATGGATGGAGTGTAGACAGAGCTTCGGTTAACAGAAAGATAAATCTCACTGATATTGCACCAACATTATCATCATTAATTGAAGTGCCTTATCCGAATGCCTGTACAGGTAAGCCCCTTACTGAAATGTTCAGGTGATCCTTATTTTATCTCTTATGGCACATGCATCTGCCAGAAGGTCGCGATCCTTTTCACAGCCGTTTCCCAGGATAATAAGATCAGCCCCGGCATTGTATCTCTCTTCAACCTCTTTTTGGGTTTTTATCCCTCCGCCAATGGCAAGCGGGACAGATATATTTTTCCTAACCGATTTCACTATAGAAGCAGGTACAGGATTTAAAGCCCCGCTTCCTGCTTCAAGATATATCATACTTAATCCGAGCATTTCACCTGCAATAGCTGTAGCAACAATAATATCGGATTTATCGGATGGAATAGATTCTGTTTGACTGATATATTCCACGGATGTTTTTGATCCGCAGTTTATAAGGATGTAACCCACAGATATCAGTTTCTCTCTTACATCCTTAAGGTATGGAGCGGCAATCACATGGTTACCGATAAGCAGTTCCGGATTTCTGCCGGAGATGAGAGAAAGGAGCAGTATGGAGTCAGCTTTATGGCTTAACTGAAGCAGGTTTCCCGGGAAAAGGATAACAGGTATCTTGCAGTGTG
>CAZTXH010000276.1:0-3669 GCA_964617415.1 uncultured Rikenellaceae bacterium
CCCGGGAGCTTGGCAAGAAAATGGCGTTCTATTTTTGAATATAGTGGTAATTCAACTCTTTTCGGATCTATCAGAACAAGCTTAAGTTCGGCAGGATGTTTCTTATAAAGAATCGAAGTAATTATAGCATTCAATCCAACTGATTTCCCCTGTCCTGTTGCTCCAGCAACAAGGAGGTGTGGCATTTTTGTAAGATCAACAATATAGGGATCATTAGTAATGGTACGGCCAAGAGCAAGTGCTATATCGAATTTGGTTTCCTGAAATGCTTTTGATGCAATAAGTGATCGCATTGATACAATTTCCGGTTTCTTATTTGGCACTTCGATACCGACAGTTCCTCTTCCGGGTATAGGAGCAATGATCCTTATACCCATGGCTGAGAGGTTAAGTGCGATGTCATCTTCAAGCGATTTTATCCGTGCAAGCTTAACTCCCCTTTCAGGAATGATCTCATACAGGGTAACTGTTGGTCCGACTGTTGCAGCAATATGTTTTATGTTGATCTTATAATCACCCAGTGTCTTAATAATATTCTCTTTATTTTCTAATACTTCGTTGTTATCAAAAGCACTTTCCGATTTATGCTCCTTCAGTATAGTGACATGAGGAAATCTGTAATGCGACAGCTCGAGACGCGGGTCATAATTTTCCATCCGTGATTCTAGTTCCTCATCTGTGAGGATATCCTGTATTTCAGGTTTGATAATATCGATATCAACCTTTTTTGTTTCAGTTTGTTGAGGAGTATCATCATCAAGGTCATGGATAAGTGAACCATTTTCACCGGGGATACCCTCTTCTGTATCAGTGATAACACCAGTTTGTGTTCTGTCCTTAATGAGGAATTCTATACTATCATCATCTGTTGAATGATCATCATTTCTTGTAGTAAAGGGCTCTTTTTCAATATCCTCGTCATTATGCCCTGACTTTCTGAATAACCTGAAAAGACTCTTATTAAATCCAAAAAATGAGGGTGAGATTTTGAGTGCAAAAATAAGATATGTGATTGTAAGCAGTGTGATAACGATCCCGGTACCAATCTTTCCCATAAAAGCATTGAGCCATCTGGTCAGTAAAAAACCCTGGGCACCTCCCGGTCCGCTTATCAAATAACCATTTGACTGACCAAAAATATAACCAAGTATAAGAGAGATGATTATAACGGCAAATGTGAACCTGATGATAAGTCCCCATGGCTTCAGTTTTGGGAAATTGAGAAGGTATAGTCCTAATGTTGCGAATATGAGAGGAATAAAAAAGGCTCCATAACCAAAACCATAGCCAATCATTATTTTTGCAAGGAAGTGACCACTTTTTCCTGACCAATTATTTACTTCTATTTCAGGACCTGAAACAATCTCAGAATCAGGAATACTAAGATCGGTTTTCCACCAGAAAAGGTATGAGATACAGGCAATCAGAAGATATATTGCAAAACCTGTGATGAGGACTCCAAAGACAAACCTTAATCTCTCGTCACTGAAAAATGATTTCGACTTTTTGGAGTTTTTTACCGGGCGCACCGACTTGTTTTTTTTATCTTCCTTACCCTTTCTCATGAATGGCAGATAAATTTACACCAAAGGTAATAATTTTGAATCCTCACTAAATACACGGAAATCCTTTTTATAAACAATTACCTGAAGTGACTAACAATGCTGAAAACGATTTTTTGGATTATTTATTACAAGGTTTGAATTTCCTGGGGTCGTGATTTTTTAACTTATAAACAGATTTAACATTTTATTGATAAACTTGTTTATTTCCTCCCTGGTAACATAGACATACTTATCTCTTCTTTCAAATGTTTTATCAGGAATCTCCTTTTTGTAAACGTTCTCCGCAGTGAAGTGAAGTTGAGCCGGGCCAAGGAAAAAGTAAAAACTCATAAGAACACCATCAATGTCATGGAATGGTGTTGAAGCATTCGAATTCTTAACATCTATTTCGTTGGTATACCAGATATCGTATACTTTGTTCCTGTCGCCAGGGAAAGTTATTTCAGCATTTTTACAGTTAAATCCGCAAATAACTGAGGTGCGTGAAGTCTTGTGTAACTCCATGCCTTCCATGGCCTCAAAGCCCGGATGAATTTCACCAGTTTCCGAAGTATAGGCATATCTTAGTGTCAGGAGGCTCAGATAAGTATCATAAATACCCTCCTCAGGATTGGAGAGATTAAATATTCCAGCATTGCCGAAGGGAGCTGCTATTTCAAACAGGATTTTATCGTCTTTAAAGGAGACAATGAGATTTTTGGGCATAAAATCCTTGGGGATGATAGTACTATGATCCATATATTCTATGGAATAATGAATCTCACCCTGATCAATGTTAAATTTGCCTTTTTCTTTACAGGAATACCCCGTTATTGCAAATATTACTGCAATGATTAGCTCGGATCTGAATCTCACAAACCTATTTTTTGAATTATGTAAATGTAGCATTTTTTTTTAATTTCAATTCCCGTAACTATTTTTTCCGGATTTAAAGTATAATTATTTTATTATACCTCATACTATAATGGTTCAAAGATAAACATAGAATATGAGGACGACCGCAGATAATCAACCTGACACCAATATTTTTATTATATTTGCCACCCTAATTTTATTTTGTTAACAATGAACTCAAGCCTTAAGGACAAACATTTTCTAACACTTCTTGATCTTTCTCCTGAAGAGATAAAATACCTCCTGGATCTTTCATTGAAATTGAAAAAAGAAAAAAAAGAAGGAAAGGAGATTCAATATCTTAAGGGGAAAAATATTGCACTTATTTTCGAAAAATCCTCAACAAGGACAAGGTGTGCATTTGAGACAGCAGCTTTCGATCAGGGAGCATGTGTAACATATATTGGTCCTACCGGATCACAGATGGGACATAAAGAATCGATGAAAGATACTGCCCGGGTGCTTGGCCGGATGTATGATGGTATTGAATACAGGGGATTTGGGCAATCAATTGTTGAAGAACTTGCTGAGTTTGCAGGAGTCCCTGTCTGGAATGGACTTACAAATGAATTTCATCCTACCCAGGTACTTGCTGATTTAATGACAATGATAGAGTCTTGTAATAAGCCACTGAATGGCATGACACTATGTTACCTGGGCGATGCCAGGTTCAATATGGGTAATTCCCTGCTGGTTGGTTCTGCAAAAATGGGTATAGATTTCAGGATCGCAGCCCCTGAAGCATTTCATCCTTCTGAAGAACTTATAACAAAATGCAGGATCATTGCCGGTGAAACAGGAGCCAAAATTAATATCACCGAAGATATTGATGAAGCAGTAAAGGATGCTGATTTCCTGTATACTGATGTATGGGTGTCGATGGGTGAACCCGAATCCGTCTGGGATGAGCGTATGAAACTGCTGAAACCATATCAGGTGAATATGTCTGTTATAAACAAGACAGGTAATCGTGATGTAAAGTTCCTTCATTGTTTACCTGCCTTTCATAACAAGGCAACAAAAATAGGAGAGGAGATATTTCAGAAATATGGTCTTGACGGAATGGAAGTGAATGAAGAGGTTTTTGAATCAAAACACTCAATAGTATTTGATGAAGCCGAAAACAGGCTACATACTATAAAAGCGGTTATGGTGGCAACACTGGCTTGATGAAGTCAGGTAATAAGCTCTTTTACAAAATAGAATGTCA
>CAZTXH010000277.1:0-3633 GCA_964617415.1 uncultured Rikenellaceae bacterium
CGTCTGCTCTGTGCAAAATCAGGTCCTGTTATATCAGTCGAATTTTCAGCCTGTAACTCCCCTGTTGTTGTCACTATTATATCAAACTGACCTCTCGTAGCTTCAACGTAAAGATTCTCCAGATCTTTTTTCGTGGAAAGTCTATTGATCAAAATAATAGCAACAATTGCCACAACTGCAACAATCGCTGTAATGATAAGTGTTTTCTTCATGATATGATTAACTTAAGTAAATTTCAAAAAATTTTCACAAAAGTATTAAAAGGGTACTCCAAATAATTTTCATTAACAATATTTAACAACATCATTTAGTATTTTACCCTTAAAGACATACTTCCTGTATGTTTTATTCCACTAAAACGAGAAAAATAAAAGAGTTTTAGAGTTTATTAACAATTGAGATAATTTTATCAGCAAGTTCCTCGGCCTTCTGAATTGTATTGCTTTCGGCATAAATCCTCATTATAGGTTCGGTATTCGATTTACGCAATTGTATCCATCCCGATGAAGTCTCTATCTTAAGACCATCCCTGTCATCAATCTTACTCTTAAGGAACTCTTTCCTGACAGCATCTATAATGATATTGAAGTCTGTGTCCGGATTAAGTGCAAGTTTTTTCTTGGCAATAACATAATCGGGGTATTGTTTGCGTAGTTCAGAGCATTTCATTTTACTCTTTGCCAGGTATGACAAAAAAAGTGCGATACCCACAAGTGCATCACGCCCATAATGAATTGGAGGATAAATGATACCTCCATTTCCTTCTCCACCAATAACTGCATTTCGTTTTTTCATCTCAGTAACTACATTTACCTCCCCTACTGGTGAAGAGTAATAGGAACAACCATGTTTTTTTGTCACATCCTTCAGTGCTTTTGTTGATGACAAATTAGAGACAGTATTTCCGGGAGTATTTTGGAGAACATAATCGGATACTGCAACAAGTGTATATTCCTCTCCAAACATTGTTCCATCCTCGCAGATCACTGCCAACCTGTCCACATCCGGATCGACAACAAAACCAACGTCAGCTTTTTCTCTGGCAACGAGATCAGATATCTCCTTAAGATTCTCCGGAAGGGGCTCCGGATTGTGTGCAAATCTCCCGTTGGGAACCATATTCAGTCCAACAACCTTTTTAACCCCCAGAGAATTGAGTAATGAGGGTAATACAATTACCCCTACCGAATTGATACAATCTACTGCTACAGTTAATCCTGCCTTTTTTATTGCAGCTGTTTCAACCAGATCGAGTTTCAGTATTTTATTTATATGTTTCTTTCTCCATGTGTTATCACTCCCAAGAGTACCTTCATGATTTGTACCGGCAAATTTAAATTTTTCTTCCTCTGCCAGCTCCAGTAATTTGCCCCCATCTCTGGTTGAAAAAAATTCTCCCTTTTCATTTAAAAATTTAAGTGCATTCCACTGTTCGGGATTGTGGCTTGCTGTAACTATAATACCACCCGATGCTTCTGTATCCATAACAGCAATCTCAACTGTCGGGGTTGTTGCCATACCAAGGTCAATGACATTTATCTCCATTCCTCGCAAGGTGGTTGTTACCAGGCTGCTGACCATGGTTCCGGACCTGCGGGAATCCCTGCCAATAATAATTGTAACAGGTTTTCCTTTATGTCTCTTTTTTACCAATGTACCATAGGCAGCCGTAAACTTAACAATATCTATCGGGGTCAGGTTTTCACCCGGTATGCCCCCTATTGTCCCTCTGATGCCCGAAATTGATTTTATCAGTGTCATGACCTTCTTTTCAGAAAACAAAGGTGCAAAAAAATCATTAAATCGTAAATTGCAGGGATAATTGTACCTTTGGAGCCTTATAAACTGGTAAAATGAACAGCTCCGGGAAAAAAGAAAAAACGGCAAAGGGAAAACCTGAATTGATAAGGCTTAACAGGTTTATTGCCAATAGTGGTCTTTGCTCACGCCGTGAAGCTGATGAAATCATTATTAAGGGAAATATTTCAGTAAACGGTAAAAAGATTACTGAACTTGGGACAAAGGTCAGATATAATGATGATATAAGATATAAAGGTAAAAAGCTATCCCCGGAAAAGAAGACATATATTCTTATGAATAAACCTAAAGGTTATGTGACAACTGTTGAGGATCCTCATGCTGAATTTACTGTTCTTGACTTGCTCGGAGACTCCTGCCCTGAAAGAGTATATCCTGTAGGGAGGTTAGACAAGACGACAACCGGTGTTCTCCTGCTGACAAATGACGGAGACCTGACAGGGAGACTTACTCATCCGAAATATAACAGGAAAAAGATCTATCATGTCTTCCTCGACAAAGCAGTTCAGAAAAATGACCTGGTTAAACTAACTGAGGGTGTAGATATTGAAAATGAACTCGTTATTGCAGATTCTGTCTCTTATGCCGACCCTGATGACAGAAGTCAGATCGGGATAGAGCTTCATTCAGGACAGAATAGAGTGGTAAGAAGATTATTTGAATCACTTGGATATAAGGTAAAGAAACTTGACAGGGTTTATTTCGCCGGTCTTACAAAAAAGAACCTTCCGCGCGGAAAATGGAGGTTCCTTACAACGAAAGAGGTAAATATACTAAAACGTGGCATTTAATAAAGAATAAACACATGAATCACAGGTCAGGTTTTGTAAATATACTCGGAAATCCCAATGTGGGTAAATCGACCATCATGAATACTCTTGTTGGAGAGAAACTTTCAATAATAACATCAAAAGCACAGACCACACGCCACCGCATTATGGGTATAGTTAACGGAGATGATTTTCAGATTGTATATTCCGATACACCCGGAATACTGAAGCCTAAATATAAGCTTCAGGCAGCAATGATGAATTTTGTTAAAACCGCCCTCGCCGATGCCGATGTAATTCTTTATGTTACAGATGTTAAGGAAAATCCATACAAAGAAAAAGAGTATACAACAAAGATCAGAGATTCCGGTTTACCTATCATTACAGTAATAAATAAAATAGACCTGTCGAACCATAATGAGCTTGAAAAACTAACTATGTCCTGGATGGAGATCTTCCCTGATTCATTGGTAATACCTGTTTCGGCAATTGAAAAATTCAACCTTGATACACTATTAAATGCTGTTATCAGCAAATTACCCGAAGGAGAGCCTTTCTTCCCAAAAGACCAGCTTACAGATAAATACGAACGTTTCTTTGCATCAGAGATTCTGCGTGAAAAAATCCTTCTTAATTATAAGAAAGAGGTTCCTTATTCCGTTGAGATAGAAATAGAAAGCTTCAAGGAGGAAACAGATATTATTAAGATCAGAGCTCTTATTCATGTCGCACGTGAAAGCCAGAAAGGGATTCTGATAGGACATCAGGGAGCTATGCTTAAAAAAGTCGGGACGGCAGCAAGACATGATATGGAAGGCTTTTTTAACAAAAAGATCTTTCTCGATTTGTATGTAAAAGTTACAAAAGAGTGGCGGGATAAACCTTCCGTTCTTAAAAGATTCGGATACCGTTGATCTGAAAATCAGAAATGAGCAGAATAGTGTCAATAATTGGAAGACCCAATGTTGGAAAATCAACATTATTCAACAGACTTACTGAATCCAGAGAAGCTATAGTGGATGAGATAAGTGGTATTACACGTGAT
>CAZTXH010000278.1:0-3614 GCA_964617415.1 uncultured Rikenellaceae bacterium
GTAGTAGGGGTCACGGCAATCCAGAAAAATGGAGTGTCCGGATGGCTTTTCCGAAAGATTTTCAGTACATACTCAAAGAGTTTTTTCACCTCTTCAGGTGTTTTATCATCATCGCCACCATAGATATCGTTTGCCACGAACATAACAAGGGCGCTGCATTTATGAGGAGAAAAGATCCTGTCGGCATATACTGCAAAATCACTTAATTTAGCACCTCCATAACCTCGTTGGATTACACTGTATGGGGCCATATCATCTGCCATTGTTGACCATAACCTGATACTTGAGCTGCCTGCAAACATTATTGCATCGTCAGGATAATTCTCTGTTTTGTCGAGTTGTTCGAATTTCTGAATATCGATTTCCCAGGCTTTTACATTCGGTTCATTCTTGTATATCTTCAGGGGTGAACAAGAGACTAGAAAAACGATGAGAAGAGTAGAAATTAATCTTATCATTATAGATTTGTTAAGAAAAAATTTATCATTACCGGATGCAGGGAGTAAATTTCGTTTATTATCTTGCGTGCCGGTTTCTTACAAATATAAGAGCAATTATCAGTATTGTAAATCCGATAAAAATAATAATAAATATGAAAGATCAGTCAACTACCATAAGGGACAGTTTTTCAGGCAGATTTGCAGTCGTGGCAGCAGTTGCCGGTTCTGCAATAGGTCTTGGTAATATCTGGAGATTCCCTTATGTGACAGGTGAAAATGGCGGAGGAGCATTCCTGCTGGTCTACCTGGTATGTATTGTATCAATAGGTATTCCTGTGATGACTTCTGAATTTATTATTGGCAGGGCATCCCAGAAAAACCCTTATGGAGCATTCAGGAAACTTGCTCCGGGTAAACCATGGTGCCTTATAGGTCTGATGGGTGTTGCTGCGGCTTTCATGATACTTGCATTCTATACAACAGTGGCCGGCTGGACACTTGAATATTTCTACCAGTCTCTTACAGGTAACCTTGCAGGAAAGAGCAATGCTGAACTTACTGATATGTTCGACATTTTCCTTAAAGGTTCTTTCCGTCCACTTTTATGGTTTCTGATATTCATGATATTCACCGGGGCCATAATCATTTCAGGAGTTAGGAAGGGTATCGAGAAATATACAAAGGTGATGATGCCTTTTCTCTTTCTTCTGCTTCTGCTTTTATGTGTAAGGTCTCTTACATTGCCGGGCGCCGGGGAAGGACTGAAATTTCTTTTTTATCCTGATATAAGTAAACTTACTCCCAAGGTTATTCTTGAAGCCCTGGGACAATCTTTTTTCTCTCTTAGTATAGGTATGGGAACTTTGATTACTTACGGTTCCTATATTAAGAAAAATGAGAACCTGGCATCATCAGCCGGTATGGTTACATTAGCCGATACAGCTATTGCTATTATTGCCGGTATCGCTATTTTCCCGGCAGTTTTTGCCCTTGGTGGTTCACCTGCTTCTGATACCGGTCTTGTATTTATTGTGTTACCGGGTATTTTTCAGAAAATACCACTGGGGAATGTCTTCGCAACTTTGTTTTTTATGCTTCTGTCAATAGCTGCCTTGACCTCAACAATTTCGGTACTTGAAGTTATTGTTGCCTATCTTATTGAGGAACTTAAAATGAGCAGGCGTAAAGCAACTATTGCAGCAACATTATCTGTATCAGTTCTCGGGATCATTACGGTACTGTCATATGGTGCTCTCAGTAATATAACAGTATCAGACAAAAATATTTTCAGGATACTTGAGTATCTTACTGCCAATATAATGTTACCAATAGGCGGGTTCTTTATAGTTCTCTTTATTGGCTGGTTCTTTAGTCCGGCACTGGTTAAAAAGGAAATGACAAACGATGGCACTCTTAAAGGAAGATATCTGCCGTACTTCAGGTTCTTCGTGAAATTCATTGCACCGGTAGCAATTGCATTGGTGTTTTTATATAGTCTGGGAATAATAAAATAACCGGGGGTTATATCTCATCAGAAAACACTATCCCCGGAAAATCCCTCATGTTATATCGTGATACCATTACTTCACCATACGCTCCTGCTGACCTTATTGCAAAAATATCACCCCGGTGTGATTCGGGTAGTTCAATGAATTTCGCAAATGTATCGGCTGATTCGCATACCGGGCCAACAACATCATACCTGTACAGATGTCCTTTGGAGGTAAGGTTTTCAATTTTATGATGTGCCTGGTATAGTGCGGGTCGAATAAGATCGGTCATTCCTGCATCAATGATAGCAAATTGTGCATTGCTTCTGTTTTTTATATATAATACCCTTGAGATCAGACTTCCACATTGTCCGACAACTGATCTCCCCGGTTCAAGATGTAATTCCTGGTCTGACATAAGATCAATGAATTCATGGAGTAGATTAAAGTACTCTGCAAAACCTGGTTTCTTGTCGGGATCTTCATAGTCGATACCCAGACCTCCTCCGACATTGATAACTTTGAAATTTACATTACGGCTTTCAAACCAGTTTTGTAATTCATTGATATGTGTACACAAACTCTGAAATACTGACATTCTGGTTATCTGGGAACCGATATGAAAATGCATGCCCATAAGGATTACATTTTGCATGTTTTGTAAATTATTCAGTATATCATCCAGTTCCCATGTATGTATTCCGAATTTACTTGCTTCAATGCCGGTAGTAATATACTTATGAGTATGAGCTTCAATTAAAGGATTTATCCTAAGTGCAATATTTACTTTTTTGTCCTGATGTGAGGCCAGATGGTTTATTACTTCAATTTCTGCCATTGACTCACAGTTGAAGCAGGATATTTCTGCACCGATGGCAGATACAATTTCTTTATCTGTCTTGCCGACACCTGCAAACATTATCTCTCCGGGATTAAAACCTGCCTCCATAGCTGCAGCAATCTCATTCCAGCTTACACAGTCGGCTCCGAAACCATAAGAAGAGATGATTTTTAATATTCTTGGATTTGCATTGGCTTTTACTGCGTAATGTATTTTATATCCCGAATGTACAGACTCATTTTTCAATGTTTTGAGTGTATCATTGAGAACATCGAGATCATAATAATAAAAAGGAGTGGGCAGATCCCGGAATTTTTCTATTGTAGTATTATTAATCATTTCCCTTATTAAAAAGATGTTTACTTAATAGCCTCAGTGCCTCTTTCTTATTTGATGTGTCAACCAGTAAAGAGAGACTATTAGGGCTACCTCCGTAAGATATCATTTTCAGAGGTATGGTATCGAGTGCCTCAAATATTTCAGGTGCTGAACCTACCTGTTCTGTTCTAAAATCTCCTACTATACATATTATTGTTTGGTTTTTCTCCACTTCAACGGATCCCAGTTCCCTAATGTCTTTTGCAATATCATTAAGATACTCTGGATTGTCAATTGTAAGCGAAACAGCTACCTCAGATGTTGTGATCATGTCTATGGGTGTTCTGTATGCCTCAAAAATTTCAAATACTTTCCGCAGGAAACCATATGCCATCAGCATTCTGTCGGACCGTATTCTCAAGACTGATATTCCATCTTTTGCGGCAACTGCCTTGTAATCAGCAGGTTTGCTGACAGAGGTTATTAGAGTACCTTCATCATCGGGTTCTATGGTATTCTTTAATC
>CAZTXH010000279.1:0-3608 GCA_964617415.1 uncultured Rikenellaceae bacterium
ACTGGAATGCAATGGATGTTGGTCCCCATCGTGATTTACTCGGGGATCTGACAAGGTCGGTAAAAGAAAAAGGCATAAAGATGGGTTATTATTACTCACTGCTTGAATGGTACCATCCGTTGTACAAGCCGGCAACAATAAATCAATATATCGACCAGCACATGTTCCCTCAGATGAAGGAACTGGTAAATAAATATAAGCCTGATTTATTGTTTACAGATGGAGAATGGGATTATACTTCAGATGAGCTTCGAAGCACACAATTCCTTCAATGGCTTTTCAACGAATCACCTGTGAAGGAGACAGTAGCTGTTAACGACAGATGGGGAAAAGAAACCCGAAGCAAACATGGAGGATACTATACAACTGAATATGACCTTATCCATGACGGTGACTCAAAAGGAATGAAGTTTGAACGACCATGGGAGGAATGCCGGGGAATGGCCGGGTCTTTTGGCTACAACAGGAATGAAAGACTTGAAGATTATTCAACTTCTGAAGAACTGGTGCATATCTTGATAAACAAGGTTGCCAGGGGCGGGAACCTTTGTCTGAATATCGGTCCCACCGCTGATGGCAGGATACCTGAGATAATGCAGCAAAGGCTGATTGATATAGGCAACTGGCTGAAGGTAAATGGGGAAGCAATATATGGAACCCGAAAATGGAATAATGCTCCTTCAATTACTGCTGAAACAACTGAATATTATACAAAAAAGGGATCTGACCTTTATCTGATCGTTACCCGATGGCCAACCAGGCCTGTGGTAATAAACAGTATTTCAAAGGCTGCAAAAGTGACATTGTTGGGATATGACGGGAAAATTAAATACAAGGTTTCAGGAAATAAGCTTACCATCACTCCGCCGCCTGTCACACCAGCAGATAATCCTTGCAGCTATGCATGGGTTTTCAAGGTTAGCAATTGCTTCTAGTTCAATAAAACCAAATCTAAACAGCTGTAGTGTCGTTGCATGCAACGAACCTTTGTAGTCCATAGGGCAGGGAACTATTTTCACAGTGTGCTTATTATCAATTATTTGCAGAGACACAATTTAAACAGGTCTCTAAAAATACTCCTCTTTGCCTGCATCTGCTAATACAAAATTAATCATTCTTTTGTTCTGTAAAAGCCTTTTTTAGCTGAGGATATGCTCCATAGTATAACTGATGGAATACAAAATTATGATTGTAATTATCATTTGTAGTGCAGGATGATTTTATATTCTAAAATACATGTTACTATTATTATTCTAACCCCACTTTTCTTAATAATGCCTTATACCTGGGCTCATCAGGAATTCTACTTTTTGTAGGAGAAATTCTAAGCCAGGGGAGAAAACTGTCATGCTCGTTGCAGGCTCGTTCCAGCCACTCAAATGCCAGATCCTGTTCTCCTCGATTAATATGGATCATATAAAAACATATAGGGGGTACATACTCCTCTTCTGACCTCTTCTTTAAGCTATTATATATCTTCTCTGTTTCATCTTTTTTGTCGAGCCTGTAATAAATAGTAGCAAGAATCGCCATTTCCATTGGATTTCCACCTGAAAGATCAACTGCCTTTTCAATTTCTACAACTGCCTTTTCAATTTCTACAATTGCCTCCCTGTTCCCTGACTTTTGTTGGCATAATAATGCCAATCCAAGAAGATGATGTGAATAGTAAAAGTTAGGATTCATCGTTATCGTCATCTGTGCAATTTCAGCAGCTTCTTCGAAATGAGAACAATAGAATAACATCATACCTACATTCGCATTTATATAGAATGAAAGAGGATCAAGCTCCTGGGCTTGTTTTGCTTCAGAAATAGCTTTCTCGCAAGCCTTAGTAGCTGTCAATAGCATTGAATAATATATGTGGATAAGAGCTGCGTTCGGATTTAACTGAAGGGCTTGGATAAAATTCTGTTCAGCTTTCTTCCAGTTCCAGTAATAATTCATATTTATAAATCCTAATGCAGCGTGGGCTTCCGCAAGATTGTTATCCAATTCAAGAGCTTTCTTCGTGTATTCTTTTGCTCTGGGATATGCCTTGTTAGGTGGTACATTTCCCCAATAGGAGCTGTACCAGTATACTGTTGCAAGTCCAGTATAAGCCAGTGCATAGTTAGGATCCTTTTGCAGTGCTTGCTCAAAATGTTCCAAAGCTTTCTTAAATCCTTCAGCTGTCATCATTTGACAATAGTAATTCCCTTTCAAATACAGGTTATACGCTTCCAAGTTTTCAGTATGCCGTTTCACAATCGCTTCTTTCTCTTTTCCTAAAAGTTTAATTTTCAAACTATCTATGATTGCCAGTGAAATTTCATCCTGTATTGCAAAAATATCTTCTATTTCACGGTCGAATTTTTCAGACCATAAATGAGAACCATCAGCAACTTTAATAAGCTGTGCTGTAATACGAATTCTGTTACCAGCCTTGCGGATACTACCTTCAACAATCGTCTCAACATCAAGTTTCCTCCCGATTTCACGTATATCTTCATATCTATCTTTGAAAGCAAAAGAAGAAGTACGGGCAATAACTTTTAAGCTTTCAACATGTGTCAGGGTATTGATAATCTCCTCTGTCATGCCATCACAGAAATATTCCTGTTCCGGATCAGCGCTCATATTGATGAATGGCAGGACTACAATCGATTTTTCATGAATGGTTTGTTTTTTACTAGTTGATACACTTTCTTCTTGGACAATTCCTGAGGCCATAGGTTCTTTTCTCAATCCCTTGATAATTTCTTTGATAGCATTGGCTACTTTGTTTATCTGTATTCTATATTTTGTTCCATTTAGATTTTTCTTTTCATCATCATCATCGGTGAGTGGTTTGTTAACACCTGGCTCTTTATAAATGAATTCTATCCCTCTGAGCACACTTCCCAGAACAGACTCACATTGTGTAATATCGTCATTATCGAGATCATGTATCTGAACAGGTAATACTCTGCTTGCCACATTACCATTAGGTAGTTTTACCTTTAATCCAAACTGATCATTTGAAGCCTGCTCAACAAATGCTTTAAACTCATGCTCCCAGGCAAAGGATTTCGGGTCACAATAAGTACGTGAGATGATTGGTATAAAGACGAGACATTTCAGTTTCTCTTTCAGGGATTCATCGACATCGTGGGTCTCAAGGAGGCCGTCATGCGGGTTTATATCAAAATATACACTTATATCCTCCTTAAATGTTGATTCGAGCTCTGTTTTCAATGCCTCGACAAACTCACTGACCCACATATCGCCTTTGTTGTCTTTCTGGCGGTAGCTTATGAATATGTCGTAATTATAGCCTTCGATTATGCTTGGCATCATAGGTTCATTTAATTCATTATCAAAATTAAGCCATTATCGGGCTAAATACAAAAATTTAATTGGAGTTGCTTTAATAAATAAAAATAGTTTGACTAAAAAAAAGAAAACCGCCTGCTTCTCTTGACGGATTCAGCTCCTTCAAAGCTGGGTATGATGCTGGGTTGTGTGGTCCTCCGGCTTACGCCGGAGGTTATACGGGTTGAGCTCTTTGGGAGCTGTTTGGTAGCTGAAGTCCTGAAAGGACTGTATATAAATGACTCCCGGTGAAACCGGGGATTACAGGGCTACCC
>CAZTXH010000280.1:0-3586 GCA_964617415.1 uncultured Rikenellaceae bacterium
TCCTGATCCTGATCCTGATCCTGATCTTGATCCTGAGCTTGAGCTAGTTTCACATTTACTGCATTAAGTCCTTTTTTCCCTTCAGCAAGTTCAAATGTTACTTCATCATTGTCTTTGATTTCATCAATAAGACCGGATGCATGTACAAAATATTCATTCTCTGAATCGGCATCCTTAATGAAGCCAAATCTTTTTACGACATTGTAAAATTTTACTGTTCCTTTGTTCATTGTGTAATGTTTTAAAAATTAGGATGCTAAAATACGTATTAATTATCAATTATTCAAATTATAGGATTCATCCAGATTCTTGAAATATTATTTCATGATTTAATAACCATTATATTCTATAACAAATTCTATCTTTATTTGTTCAATTATGCTCAAAAGAAATATGAAACGGATTTTTGTTCTTACTTCAGTAATATTATTTTATTTTTCCTCATTATCAGGCCAGACAGACTTACTGACTATTGCAGAGAGTTCTGGTTTCAAATCAACTTCTAAATATAATGATGTAATGAGCTTTATTGAGAAGCTTGATAAGTTATCAGATTTGATAAGGGTTGAAACCATTTCAAAGTCAACGGAAGGAAGAGAGATTCCCTTATTGATAATAGGTGATCCCCTGCCAGAATCTCCGACTCAGCTTGTTGATGACAGCCGTATAGTGATTTATATACAGGCCAATATCCATGCAGGTGAGGTTGAGGGTAAAGAGGCTTCATTGATGTTTGCAAGAGATCTTCTGGTGGATAAAGAGAGAAGCCTGTTAAAAAATATTGTATTACTGATATGTCCGAATTTCAATCCCGACGGCAATGAGAAGGTCAGTACTGAAAACAGGACAAACCAGAACGGTCCGGTTAATGGAGTTGGGGTAAGGCACAACGGACAGTTTCTTGATCTCAACAGGGATGGTATTAAAGCCGAATCACCTGAGGTGAAAGGCCTGTTAACAAAGGTCTTTAATACATGGGATCCGGCAGTTTTTATGGATTGTCATACAACAAATGGTTCTTTTCATGTTGAACCTGTAACATTTACATGGATGGTAAACCCAAATGGAGATAACTCCCTGATATATTATATGCGTGATAAAATGATACCGGAAATGTCGGAAACGCTTCATAAAAAGTATAATGTTGAAAACTGCTTTTACGGTGAGTTCAGGAACATGATGAAACCGGAGGAAGGATGGTACTATTCTGCTTCAGAACCCAGATATATGAGCAATTACTATGGTTTACGCAACAGGTTCGGAATCCTGAATGAGAATTATGTATATGCTGATTATAAATCACGGGTATATGGTTGTTATTATCTTATAAAATCACTATCAGAATATGTGTCAGCCCATAAAAAGGAGATAAAGGAAATGCTCCGGGATGTTGATACAAAAACAATCAATCGGGGCTTAAATCCTTCTGTGTCAGATTCATTTGCAATAGAGTATAATGTAAAGGCTGCTCCTGAAACGGTTACTATCAAAACTTATGAGGTTGAACCTGTTAATGATCCGAATGTATGGCCTCCCTTCAGAAGAACTGACAGGCGGAAGGATGTAACAATACCTTATTATGTCGATTATTATCCATCTAGGACCGTGAAATTTCCATACGCATACATTGTAACAGTTAATGATGAGGAAGTGATTGACCTGTTAAAACTGCACGGAATAATGCTCGAAAAACTGACAGATGCTGCAACCTTTGAGGTTGACAGGTTTGAGATAACACAACTGAAGGGAGCAACACGATTGAACCAGGGCCATTATACAAATACTATAACCGGAGAATATGTAAAGGATACCATTGATTTCCCCGCAGGCACACTGGTCGTCAGAACAGCACAACCCCTGGCTAATCTTGCTGCCTATATGCTGGAACCGGAATCGAATGATGGCTTGCTGACATGGAATTTCTTCGATCGTTATCTTGTTCCACAATGGGGAAGAGGCTTTTATCCGTATCCGGTATATAAGGTGATCGGTAAGGTTGAAATCAAAACAAAACCATATTGAATCCAATCCGCTGGCGCGGATTTAGCTTCGCTGAACAATGCTTCAGCATTGTGAGCTCGACGAAGTCAAATCGGCGCTAGCAATAGGATTTCAAACACACCTGACACCTTAACACCGTAATGCCGTAACGCCTTATTTCAATGGTCGTAATCTTAGAAGTTATCATGTTATTAATATATAAGTAATACCTAAATGAGGGCAAGATATCCTAAAATCCTATAGGAAAACTCAAGGAAAGTTCACTACTCCTGCATACGGCAAAAACTCCATTACCGTCCTTGATATTACCATTCAGGTAAACAGGTTCTGAAAAGGGATCATCTGCAACCTTATCATATATGTAAAGACTTTTTTCGAATTGAAAAAGCGATTTTGGAACTGAAAGAAGCCTGACCTTAAGAAACATTATCCATGTAAAAGGAGAGCACTCATCTTCATATTGAGTCGAAATTTTCATAATACATTTGTCGGAAGGAATTTTACTTCCATCGATAAAATAAGCATAAACAGGCACTTTTACCTTAGTGAGCTTATCCAAACAGGTCCTTTGATACATTGTAAATCCGTTCAGTTCGGCAAAGAATCCCGGGGCATTACAATATCTGACACTGTACTCCAACTGACTATATAAAATAGGTAAAGTATTGGATGGATCCAAACCTTTTCCTGTGAGTAGTATTGCATAGAAGGATTCCTTGTCTTTATCATTTGAAAAAGAAAAATCGATCACTATAGATTCGACAGTAGTATAACCGATACAGGGAGTAGGAGCAGGGAGTGATATTGTTTCTTTACCGACTGAGATCAATTCAGGTACAGGAGGAGATTCGGGAACTGTAATTTCAGCCGATATTTCCGCTGTGCTTTTTTCGTTTGCATAAAGATAGAACTTCCCGTTTGTCTGAAACTCCGTATTATCGGGAATTTTAAATCCCTTTAGGTTTTTTATCGTGGAATCGGAGTGATAGCTGAATATCTCTTTTTCTTCTGAAAATATCGAAAATGAAAAGTCTCTTAAAGAATCATTTACTTCTTCGGGATATTCCGACTGATATGATTTTTCAAATGTCATGAAACTCACCCGTGTACTGTTATTATAAGGTTCGGGTAATAAATTATATTCTGATGAATCGTCGATATCGATAATACCTACACAACATAGTTGTTCAGGCAGGTCAGGGCGATAATACTTGTCATTGCTTTCACAACGTACCAATATAATTATTATCAGGCAGATTGGCGAAAGTTTTAAAGCTGATTTTAGTAACTGTTTCACTCTTTGGTTACGAATAGCTGATTATGAAAACAAATACGAAATTAATAAATCCCGGAGGGATTTCAAAAAGGTTATATTGTTTATACAACCATTAATGGACCTGTACTGCGGATGAATCTTAATATCCGGAGGTACATAATATTTACCACGGAGAGCACGGAATTTATACGGATTTTTGCTCTGTGATTATCCCGTGTTCCTCTATGCTCCCCGTGGTTATAATTTCTTACCTAATATGATTTGGATTAATTACTTCTATGGTTTACAATAAGTTGATTTGTGTAAGTG
>CAZTXH010000281.1:0-3557 GCA_964617415.1 uncultured Rikenellaceae bacterium
TTGTTACCTGTTTCATGTCTGTGATGATATTTGATCTCACAGGACAGGTTAACAAATATGGTGTTCCATTAATTCAAAACTATCCGAGCCAGCTAACTATGGGTGTCGAACAGAACTGGTGTATGATACAGGATGTTTTTGGTAATATGTTCTTTGGAACACAGGATCGGGGTGTCCTTCGCTATGATGGGACTAAATGGGCCACCATCGATATAGGCAATAATCCCAGAATATATTCACTTGCAGCTGATAACCGCGGTATTATTTATGTAGGAAGTGCATTCGAATTTGGTTATATCCAACCGGGAAAAACAGGTGCTTCTGAATATGTTTCCCTTGCAGAACGTATTGATTCAATACAAGAGATAAGAGTAATTTGGTCAATAGAAGTATTTGAAGAGAAAGCATTGTTTCTTGGAGCAAGATTTATATATGTTTATGATATAGTAAAAGACTCTCTTTCTCAGATCGGTCTCGAGCAATATGGGATAAAAGATGCTTTCAGGATGATTAGAATTAATGATAGATTCATTGTTACTGATAACAATGAAGGGATCTTTGAGTTTAAGGATAATTCGATCACAAGACTGAAAGGAGGTGATTTTTTCCGAAATAAAATCTGCACGGTACTATTGCCTTTCAATGAGAATGAGGTTTTGATCGGAACATATTTCGACGGAGTATTTCTGTATAATTACTCACAAGGTATAGTGAGAAGTGACTTTATTGAGGGAAGGCTAAACAGAAAATTTGAGGTGGCAAATATATATGCCGGTACACTGCTCAATGATAATCTTTTTGCTATCGGTACAACCAACCAGGAAGGGGCAATGGTATTTAACAGGTCGGGAGAACTAGTGTGTCAGCTTAATAAGGAAACAAGTGACCTGATTGATGATGCAGTACACTCAATGTATTGTAATTACAGGAAAAATGGAGAACTATGGATAGCAACTTACGGGTTCCTGAATAAAGTATACCTGAATATACCATTGACAAAATTTTTTGAGAAACAGGGTATAGAATATGGAATTAATGATATAGCAGAATTTAATGGCAATATATATCTGGCATCAGATGCTGGAATACTTAAGAATTATGTTGATCAGGATGGTTTTGTAAGGTTTCAAAAAGTGAAAGGAACAGATGGGCAATATTTTGCTCTGGAAGTTATTGATACAGGCGATAACAGATATCTTCTGACAAGTTCCAGTAGTGGTTTAATACAAATTTTTTCAGACAATTCAGTAAGAGGAGTTGAAAATAACTGCTATAACGATCCGATAGATCATAATGAACAACCATATCAGATAAGAAAAATCCTGCATTCAGATATTGATCCTGACATTGTATACCTGGGTGATGAAGTATTGGGGATAACCATACTCAGAGATGATGGCGACAGCTGGCATTATGTAAACAGGATCAAAGGGGTTCCCGGTCTGGTTATTGATATTGTGGAAAAACAGGAGGGTGGCTTATGGTATATGACCGATGATCCTGATGCATTGTATAGCATCAACATTGTAGGCAATGATACATTATCTAAACAATATGGAGAAGATAAAGGAGTCCCTGATGTTATTCTTTCTACAATGCATCTTATTGAAAACGAATTATATGTAACCACAGCAAACGGTATAATAAGGTATGATAAATCAAGTGATACATTTGTAAGTGATAACAGCCTTTCCGGTGGATTTTCCGAAGAGAAAAGAGTACAGAATATATTTTACGATCTGGATGGCGATTTGTGGTACAATGGTATTGATGAGAAGGATTTTGAAATATTATTCAGGCAAACATCATCAGGGATAAAAAGCTATCGGAGTATCCTTAACCTGTTGCCTTCAGTGCCGGCATTAGCTTATTTACATTATGACGGGAGAGTATATATTACAAAATCCAAGGTTCTTACTGTTCTGGAAAAAGATAAACTTATTCCAGACAGCAGTAGCGTAAATACACATTTCATATCACTCACTGTGGGTGCTGATTCGGTTATTATGGAAAATTCATTCTACGCCGATATTGACAGTACTCATAGAATCCCTGTGATTTACCCTTCGTATACTTCAATTCCGGAGTACAGATACGACATGAATGAGATAACCTTTGAATGGACAACTCCGTATTTCCTCGAGGAGCTGCTTACAGAATACAGTTATAAACTCGATGGATATGAAGAAAACTGGTCAGAGTGGGAGAGTATTTCATTTGGCTATACTAGGGAAGCACTCTATCCTAAAAAAGAATATTCCAACCTACCTTATGGTCATTATAATTTTCGTGTCAGGAGCAGGACTCTTACAGGGCAGGAGGGAAAAGAACTGAAATACGAGTTTATTATCCTGAAGCCCTGGTATGCTACTATTTATGCTTACATAGGCTATGTACTTGTAGCATTCCTTCTCGTTTATGGAATAATAGTTGCTTATACACGGCGGCTTAAAAATGAAAACATCCGTCTTGAAGGTATTGTAAGAGAACGAACGGCAGTAGTTGTAAAACAAAAAGAAGAACTTGAATCCAGTATACACTATGCAAGCAGGATACAGATGGCTCTTCTTCCGTCGGAATCCATTATTGGGAAAAACTTTAAAAATTATTTTGTTCTCTTTAAACCGAGAGATATCGTTAGTGGTGATTTTTACTGGATGACAAAGAAGGGTGACAGACTTTATGCGGTAGCAGCCGATTGTACCGGCCACGGTGTGCCGGGAGCATTCATGAGCCTTCTCGGAATGTCATTTCTTGATGAGATAATTGGCAAGGAATCTGCTCCCAGAGCTGATAATATTCTGAACCATCTACGGCTTCATGTTACGGAATCACTTAAACAATCAGGAGTGGATGATGAAGCTAAAGATGGCATGGATATAGCAATACTTGTATTCGACTTCAAATCAAATAAAATAGAGTACTCAGGTGCTTATAATCCTTGCTATAAAGTAAGAAAACTTACTGAAAAAGAAGCTGATAAGTATAAAGAGGAGTCTACGGAGTTACCTGAAGGATCAATGTCAAATGATAAATATCTGTTGGAAACTGTCTATGCAAATAAGATGCCCATAGGGATATCATCAAGAATGGATGAGATTTTTACACTCCATGAATGGGATTATATAAAAGGAGTAAGTTATTACCTTTTCTCCGATGGGTATGTTGACCAGTTTGGCGGAATAAACGGGAGAAAATACATGAAGAAAAACTTTAAGCGGTTCATTCTCGAAGTCCAGGAACACACAATGGATAAGCAAAAAGAACTATTTGATAATAATCTCGTGGAATGGATGGGTGATAATCCTCAGGTTGACGATATACTTTTGTTGGGAATAAGAACATAAATAAACGATGAGATAATATATTTATCAATGATCTAAAAACCCTTACTATGAAATCTTTAATGGCAATTGGCAAAAGACTAATTTTAAGTTTAACCATAATCTGTTTTATTATGACTAATATGGCTTTTTCTCAGGAGATACCTGCTTATGACAAGATAAAAACATCAGCAGGTGAATTGGAGATGCATTTTATAGGTCATGGATCACTTA
>CAZTXH010000282.1:0-3549 GCA_964617415.1 uncultured Rikenellaceae bacterium
GCTCTGGGCTATAGCGTCATGGAAGAGGCCTTTGGCCAAGGGTGAGGCAATTAACATATTAACCGACATGGCACCTGCCGACTGGCCGGCTATTGTCACCCTTGAAGGATCACCTCCAAATGAAGTTATATTTCTCTGTACCCATTGCAAGGCTGCAACCTGGTCAAGAAGTGCATAGTTACCTGAAGCATTTACAGGAGATTCAGCTGTCAGATCAGGATGTGCCAGGAAACCGAGGATCCCCAGCCTGTAGTTTATCGTGATCATTATGATACCTTTTTTTGCCAGTTCCTCACCGTCATATACTTTCACTGATCCTGAACCTTCGCTGAAGCCACCTCCATAGATATATACCAGCACTGGCAGCATGTCTTCAACCCTTTCTGCCGGTGTCCAGATATTAAGGAAGAGACAATCCTCACTTATTGAATCCTGCGACATGAATTCTTCTGTCCAGGGAGGTCGTGAAAAAGCCTGCATCTGCATACATGCCGGGCAGAAAGAGTCAGCCTTACGAACACCTTCCCACTTCAGTGGAGGCTGAGGTGCTTTCCATCTCAGGTCACCAACGGGTGGAGCGGCATAGGGTATCCCCAGAAAAATCTTCACAGTACCATCTTCCCCGGTAGTTCCAGAAAGCAGTCCTGATTCAACACTTACATTGTTAACATCAATCTTTACGCCCTGTGAGCAGGAAAACAGTAAAGGAACAATGAGTAATATCAATACTTTCTTCATCCCTGAATGATTATTATGGTTTCAATTCATTTATCTCAACCTCGGGTGTTAGAGCAATACTCTCCTTATTCACCGTCAGTTTCTTTCTAAGATCAAATGTTGCTGTCTGCCTGATATCCTTGCAGGAGGCACCAACTTTTATTATATAGGTACCTGCATCAGCTATCCATGATGATGAAGCTGCATCAAATGAGGCAAGGCTCCAGTTATCGATAGTGAATGTAAGTGTTTGTGATTCATCTGGTTGCAATAACTTTGTCTTGACAAATCCCTTCAGTTCGCTTTCAGGCTTATCGAAACTTACTGCCGGAGCTGCCAGATATAACTCAACCACTTCCTTACCGGCAGCATTACCTGTATTCTTAATTGTTACAGTTGCGGTTATGCTTTTACCAAATCTCTTTGAGCTCAAACTGAGATCAGAATACTCAAATGTTGTATATGACAGACCATAGCCGAATTCATAAGATACAGGTACATCAAATGTATTATAATAACGGTATCCTACGTAAATCCCTTCCTCATAGGTTACTTCTGCAGGCTGGGGGCGTCGCATAAAGGGTCCCATCAAGCCGGCTTCATTATCTTCCGGCTTAGATTCAGGCTGTCCTATTACCTTACCGGGAAAATTCTTAGCTGAAGGAACATCCAAATAATTTACCGGGAATGTTGATGCCAGTCTGCCGGAAGGATTAACATTACCGCATAATATGTCGGCAATGAAATTACCTGTTTCCTGTCCGCCCTGCCATGCAAGCAATATAGCGTCAGGCATATCTTTCCAACTGGCTGTTTCAATTACTCCGCCTATATTCAGTATCACAACGACCTTTTTATTCTTCGCATGATAAGCTTCAGTCACTAGGTTAATAAGATCTTTTTCGGTACCTGTAAGCAGGAAATCACCTTCATCAGCCGTACGATCACGCCCTTCACCGGCGTTCCTGCCAATTGTTATTATAGCTGCATCGGAAACATTCACCATACTGTTGACAATATCAGTATTCATGGCAAGTTCACTTATCGGAGCAGATCCCATCATGAATCCCCGTCTCCGCTGTCTTCCTTCCCTTGCAGCCTGCAAATAGGCAGTATACATAGTCTGTAGATTCTCATTAACTGTATAGCCAACGTCTTGCAAACCTTCGACAAGTGCTACACTGTAAGCTTCATTAACATCACCGCTACCTGTACCTCCTGTAATAATCTCATAAGAGGTGTTCCCAAAGGCTGCAATCTTCTTTACTCCCTCAGGCAGTGGAAGGGTTGCACTATCATTCTTCAGCAATACCATTCCTTCTGTAGCTGCCTGGCGGGTTACCTCTGCATGTGCCTTGAGGTCAGGCTTATTGGAATATTCATAACCTTTGAACCTTGGTGTTTGCAGGATGATATTCAGAATTTTTTCAACATCCCTGTTAAGCAATTCTTCATCAAGCTTACCTTCATTTACAGCCTCAATTATTGCCTTTGACTGATTTTGATTTCCGGGCATTAAAAGGTCGTTCCCGGCAGCTATCATTGCAGCAGCATCGCTTCCTCCCATCCAGTCAGTCATAACATAACCTTTAAAACCCCAGTCATTACGTAGAATTTTGTAAAGCAGATCCGGGCTTTCCGGTGAATATGTCCCATTTATCAGGTTATATGACGACATAACAGTCCATGGTTGTGCTTCTTTAACAGCAGTTTCGAATCCTTTCAGATATATTTCCCTCAGGGCTCTTTCACTTACAATCGTATTAAGTGTGGTACGGTTTGTTTCCGCATTATTGGCTGCAAAGTGTTTTATTGATGTCCCGACGTCATTAGATTCAATACCATTTACCATAGCAGCAGCCATTTTCCCGGTCACATACGGATCTTCCGAATAATATTCAAAATTTCTCCCACACAGAGGATTACGATGAATATTCATTCCAGGACCAAGTATTACGTCAACACCATATTCCAGTACTTCATTCCCCATAGCTTTACCTACTCTGTTAACAAGATCGACATCCCAAGTTGATGCCATCAGTGTTGTGACCGGGAAAGCAGTACAATAATATGTATTCTCATCATTTTGTCTTCTGGGACTTATTCTTAATCCTGTCGGACCATCAGCCACAACCATCGATGGTATCCCAAGGCGCAGTATCGCAAATGTCGTACCTGCAGCACCCGGCACCAGATCCTGTGTTTGTCCGATTGGGGCTTCCGGTCCACCTGGTGATTCGGGTCTTTCACTTCCGGGTGTTCCCATTCCCGGGAAATTCATTCTCATCCCCATACCCACAACAAGGCTTGCCTTCTCATCAAGGGTCATGGCACCGATAACCTCAGATACCGGATCTTTACCAAGCTGCGGAGCAGTCTGTGCAAAACTCATTATACCCACAGCAAGTGCAATAATAAGAGTGAAAATTTTATTTTTCATGTATTTCAAGATTTAGATTAATATTTGAAAACAACTTATTATTTGAAAAGCATTGGTGCAAATTCAGAAAGGTATATTCTCCAGTTAGCCCATGTATGACCTCCTGTACTTTCACGATAAATATATTCAAAATCATTGTTATCGAGGATCTCCCTGAGTGTAATAACACCCTGGTATACAAAGTCATCCTTCCCGCATGCAATCCAATAAAGTTTATACCCGCTTTTCTTAAGAGCCTGTATTTTTTCATTTCTTTCTTTTTCAATACGTGCAAGAGTTTCTTCATCTTGATCCTGACCACGGAAACTCATTATTCCCATGCTGTAAACACCAATATAGTTGAACATGCCTGGATTATCATTAGTTATTGTCTGCGTGTGCATTCCTCCCAT
>CAZTXH010000283.1:0-3532 GCA_964617415.1 uncultured Rikenellaceae bacterium
TTTACAAAGTATTAAGGCTCAGAGCAAGGCCAAAAATACTTCTTGCCTCAAACTGGGAAGATGCAATAACAACATATAATAAACACAAGGAGAGTATCCTTTGTGTAATATCTGATATACGATTCCCTAAAAATGGGAAATTACATAATACAGCTGGTTTTGACCTGATAAGTCAGATTAGAAAAGATACTCCAAACCTGCCGGCAGTTCTTCAATCATCCGATCCTGAAAATGCAAAATATGCCTTTACCCTTAAAGCCAGTTTCATTAATAAGAATTCTGAAAGTCTTTTACAGGATCTTAAATCATTTATAACATACTATCTCGGATTTGGCCATTTCGTTTACAGGGATAATACCGGGCGTCAGATAGCAGTGGCAAAATCCATGAAGGAATTTGAGGCATATCTTGAAACAGTCCCCGAAGATTCACTGGCATATCATGCGATGAAGAACCATTTCTCATTGTGGTTAATGGCCAGGGGTGAAGTAAAGATAGCAAAGATGATTCATCCGATAAAAGTAAGGGATTTCTCAAGTCTGAAAGAACTACGAGAATTTCTTCTTGAAGTAATTCGTAAGAGACGAAGGGAAATGAATAAGGGTCGTGTTATCAATTTCGAGGAATCTGCTGTCATTGACGAAACCAATGTTGTTAGTCTTTCCTTAGGTTCACTGGGTGGTAAGGGGAGAGGCCTGGCCTTTATTAATACATTGATTTACAGTTTTGAACTGGGCAGATTGCTCCCGGGGATAAATATAAAGGCTCCTATTACAGCAATTATCGGTACCGATGAGTTTGATATGTTTATGGAACGTAATCACCTGTGGGATAAGATTAAGGAAGAGAGTGATTATGCAGTACTCCAGATAACTTTTCTTGAAGCAAGTCTTAGCTATACTCTGGAAAAACAACTCAGAATACTCCTTAAACAGACTGATAAACCGCTTGCCGTTCGATCATCAAGTCTTTTCGAAGATTCGATGAGTCAACCTTTCTCTGGTATCTTTGGTACATATATTCTGCCCAATGACCATCCCGATTTTGAAATTAGGTTACGGCAATTATCAGGGGCAATTAAACTGGTCTTCTCATCAATATATTCAAGAAATGCACGTGGCTACTTCGAAGCTATCAATTATAAGATAGAACAGGAAAAAATGGCTGTTGTACTTCAGGAAGTAGTTGGACACAAATATGGTGATGTATATTACCCCCATATAAGCGGAACAGCTCAATCATTCAATTTTTATCCTGTTGCACATATGACACCACAGGACGGTTTCTCAGTTATGGCAGTTGGACTGGGGCATTATGTTGTTGAAGGTGAGAAAGCATTCAGATTTTCCCCTGTATACCCGTCAATTGATATAATCTCACATAATGACCAGTATAAAAACTCTCAGGTCCATTTCTATGCTGTTGACCTTTCGAAAAAAGACCTTAATCTACTTGAAGGAGAGAATGCAGGACTGGTTTCTCTTGAGATAAGCGAGGCTGAAAAACATGGTACAATAAGACATTCCGCATCTGTACTTAACACTGATAATGATACTATAACTCCCGGATTGGATACTACTGGCCCCAGGGTGGTGAATTTTGCTGATATATTAAAATATAATTATATACCACTGGCATCGACAATAAAAACAATACTGGATGTTGTAACTGAAGCCACAGGTAATCCCTCAGAAATAGAATTTGCAGTCGATCTTACAAAGGATAAAAATGGCAAAGCCTCTTTTTACCTATTGCAAATAAAGCCACTCATCGGAACAGGTGCAGGATATAATATTGACCCGGAGACTATTGATAGTGATAATCTGATACTTAAAACATCAAGGAGTATGGGTAATGGAGTTATTAATGATATCACAGATGTTGTCTATTTTAATCCTGAGAAATTTGATAATCTGAAGACTGACCAGATGGCAGAAGAGATAGACAGGATTAATGAAAAGATGATGAAGGAAGAGATTCCTTATATCCTTATAGGGCCGGGACGTTGGGGTTCAAAAGATAAATTCATAGGTATACCGGTAGTATGGTCACAAATATCGAATGCAAAGGTAATCGTGGAGATTGGTCTTCCTGATTTTCATGTCGATGCTTCATTGGGATCCCATTTCTTTCATAATGTCACAACAATGAATGTCGGATATTTTTCAATCGACCAGATAACGGATAACGGTGTTATAAACTGGGATAAGTTTGCACAACAGAAAATCATTAAAAAATACAGGTTCTTCAGGCATATAAGGTTTGAAAAACCACTGCTGGTAAGAATGGACGGGAAAAAAAGAATTGCAGTGATTACAACAAATACTTAAATCTGTTGAAATATGACAATAATCGAAGGGATCCTTGATCTTCAAAAATATGATTTCACTGATACATCATTCAATAACTATGATAATTACATGCTTGAAGAGGATGGAAGGATCGATGAACGCATATTCAATGAATATGTGTCCCTAAATCTCCGTTATCCCCCCAATTTTATTCAAACCAACAACGCCGACGATGCTTTTAAGATACTTGAAACAGAGGGAATAAACCTTGTAATATCAATGGTTAGCCTCAAGGGAACTGATGTTTTTGTCCTTGCCAAACGTATAAAGGAAAAATATGAGCATATCCCTATTGTGGTACTTACATATTTCTCAAGAGAAGTGTCGATGAGACTTGAAGGAGAAGATCTTAGTGCTATTGATTATGTTTTTAGCTGGCTGGGAGATGCTTCCCTTATACTGGCTATTATCAAGCTTATTGAGGATAATATGAATGCTGAACATGATATTGAAAAAGTAGGTGTTCAGTCAATTTTACTTGTTGAGAATTCAATAAGATATATCTCATCGTACCTGCCGAATCTCTACAGGATAGTGCTCATGCAATCGCTTGATTTTCAGAGAGAAGCACTAAATGAGCATCAGAGGATGCTCAAAATGAGAGGAAGGCCCAAAATATTATTAGCCACTAACTTCGAAGAGGCTGTTAATCTTTATAATAAGTATAAATACAATGTTCTTGGTGTTATATCTGATATCAGCTATAAAAGGAATGGTATCCAGGATGAAAATGCCGGGTTAGAACTATGTAGAGTGGTAATGGCTGATGATGATAAAGTACCGTTTCTTCTTCAATCATCGAATATAGACCATAAAAAAAATGCCGAAGAACTCGGTGCGGGCTTCATAAATAAATATTCAAAGTCGCTGGCTCTTGAACTACGAAATTTCATAATTCAAAACCTTGCATTTGGGCCCTTTGTTTTCAGAAACCCAGATACTCTTGAGCCAATTGGAATTGCAACTGACCTGCAGAGCCTGCAGCAAAAGATATTAACAATTCCCGATACTACACTTGACTATCATGCTTCCAGGAATCATTTCTCAAAATGGCTGAATGCCAGGGCATTGTTTCCTGTTGCACAAATGTTTAAGTACCTCAAGAAAGAGGACTTTGAAACCATGGATGAGATGAGAAGGTTTCTCTATGCGGCAATCTCAAGTTTTCGTCTGGGTAAAGG
>CAZTXH010000284.1:0-3528 GCA_964617415.1 uncultured Rikenellaceae bacterium
GTACCAAGCACCTTGCCATTTACTACTAAATGTCTTAACTTGCATATAATTAATTTTTTTTTTGTGCCATGAGGCTAGTCGTCAGTTCCATATTATTCATCATTGCTGTGATCCTGGTACTCCAATGCAAAAAGAAAGAGCCGGAACCCGAACCGGAGCCTGAACCGGAACCTAAGGAATTCAAGATAGTAGACGGTTATTTCCTGGATGCTCTCATTGCCCAAGGTTTTGATGCAGATAGCAATAGAGTTATTGATTCTGCTGAAGCCTTAGCCATTGAATACCTGTATATCGATGAGTGTAATATCTCAAATATGGAGGGGATTCAAAACTTTATCAATTTAAAAAAACTGAGCTGTCAGAAGAACAGCCTGACAAAACTGGATGTCTCTTATAATTCCTTGCTCGACGAATTGTACTGCAACGAAAATAAACTGACCAAATTAAAACTCAAAGGGGATTCTGCATTGACATATCTGAATTGTTCCCAAAATCAGCTTACAACACTGGATATTTCTGAAAATCTGTTATTGGAAGAACTGTTATGTAATGAGAATTCCATAAGCGTAATGAAGGTGCCTGATACTGCAGCAGCACTTGAATACCTGGAATGTCAGAATAACGAGCTGACAAACCTGAATGTCTCAAAATATCCTAACCTTAAAGAATTGACATGCTATGATAACCACATATCATCTTTGTATCTGGTAAATAACACTGCACTGGACTATCTGTGGTGTGGCTCTGTTGAACTAACAGCTCTTGATGTATCAAATAACTTAGCTCTAACGCATTTAGCATGTATGGGCTGCAGTTTAACATCACTGGAGATTAGTAATAATAGTACATTGGAGAAATTGTGGTGCAATTTAAACCAGCTGACCTCTATTGATGTTTCAAATAATACTGCATTGGCAAGTCTGATGTGTGGAGGGAATCAATTAACAAATCTGGATGTTACCAATAACACAAAGTTGTACCAATTAGATTGCTTTGACAACCAGTTAACCCAACTTGATGTTTCGAATAACACTTCTTTAAGTGATCTAAGTTGTTATCAAAACCAGCTTACTACTCTTGATCTTACTAATAACACTCAGCTGAGGGCACTGAATTGCAGTTACAACAACATAGCCACGCTTGATATCTCCCGGAACACAGCTTTAGATATACTAATTATAGAATTTATGCCCTCGTTGTATGAGGTTTGTGTATGGATTACACCTTTCCCGCCTTCCGGCTTATCGCTTTCCGATCATAGCAGCCCGAATGTCTATTATACAACGGATTGCAGTAAATAATCTATTGCCAATTGCAATCTCATTCTAAATCCGCAATCCGTAATCCGTAATCAACCAACATCTATTCACAATAAACTTCCCTAACCGGTGCAGCCTGTTCATAGCCTAATTTAACAGATCTGCTCAGATCCTCACAGCCACCCTCTTTATCACCATTATCAATCTTAACTATTGCTCTCCAGAAAAGTGCTTTACTCTTCTGATCCCTCCCGACACCCCATGTCTTTATTACTTCATTAAAATCAGACATAGCACCCTCGTAATCGCCGAGAAAATATTTTATCTGTCCCCTGGTATTATAGTATTTTTCAACATCCTGTTTCCCTTCAATTGCCATTGAAAAATCTGCCATTGCTCCCTCGTAATCATTCAATTTGAATTTTGCCCATCCTCTTCTGCCAAAAGTATTATAGTCATAGGGATTGATCTCAAGAGCCTTGTTATAATCCTCAATTGCCCCTTCATTATTATCAAGATAATACTTTGCCACACCCCTGTTCTCATAAGCCTGCAGAAAACCTGAATCACGTCTTATTGCTTCTGTCAGATCGAATATTGCCCCCCTGTAATCTTTTATCAAAATCTTGTTAACTCCCCTGAAATAAAACTCTTCAGCTCTTTTGTCTTTTGTCTGACTATATAACAAGACAGTAATAAACAGGAATGATATAAAACAAAATATCTTCTTCATCAGGTATTATCTTATTTCTTGTTCGTCAAAAAGCCCTGACAGCTCTTACATAATGTTGTTCACTTTTATTTCGAAGAAAACATAAAACAGGATTAGAAATCTGAATTCCCCAGGCCAATTCTTCATTAAACTCTGTTGAACTCCAGTAAATTGAATCTTTATGACATCCAGAGTCGACTTCACTAAAAACAATCCATGCTATTTCAAATTCTGATGGTAAGTACCAGTCATTATACCCGTTCATAACCAGATCGTAACAGAGCTTTGCCGGATAATCTCCTTCACCTTGCAGATTTACAATAGTATTTGTGTTCGAAAATCCTCCATAAATAGGAGATTTAATCGCATTAGTTTTAATAAATGTGCCATTATACCATTTTGATTTTAAATCAATATTAGAAGGAGCCACTGTTACTCCATGTATTCTGGATTCATCAATAAATATCACCAGACCACCTCCATATGATACACCAATATGTAAGTTTGCCATAAATAACTGATCTTCACCATAAAAGGTACCGAGTGAGTTACTTGCAACTACCCTGTAATGATAAATCTCAAATGGTGTTAAACCGGATATAATTGCATCTACAGTTTTATCTCTGTTACCTCTTATTTCACGGCGAATTCCTGAGACTGAATTACCATAATTTGTAGTTGTTCCATATTCAAATGTCACAATGGTTGTAAGATCTTTCGGATTAACAATCCCTCTCAACCTTGCAGTTTGTCCATATAATTCTGTTGCATACCAGGTGAAGACTTCCGGTTCATTACCAGCTATGTATGATGATGTTGTATCACGTATTTTGTTTATCTGATTTATAAAAAATGTATCTTCTTTAACACACGAAGTAATTATCATATAAAAAGATGTAATGATAAATATTATGACTATATGAATTAAATTTTTCATAAAGGTCAAATAATATAATTTACATAAATCATCTCTATAACAATACCACCATAGAACTCATATTTTCTTTATTATAGATTTTAATAGATGATCAGGAAGATAAGCGGATTCCTCCTTATTCTTCAGGTGATGGCTGAATATAAAGCACATCCTCTTTCATCTTAACAACTTTTTCCTTATGGTTGGCTAATATCACGCCAATAAGGATGAGCAGTGCCAGAATAATGAATATCAGAAATGGCGGACTTTTAATCAATTCAACTATAAAAGAATTCCTTTTCACAAGAAACTGATTTGTTAAATTGAATTATCGGAGTATAAAAATATTAAAGAACTACATACAAAACAAATTTTTATAAAGGATTTAATACCAATTGATTTAATTATTTAATTCCACGTGGTCCCCATTTGGCTCTGCCACAGGGATAAGGATTTTCTTTATTAGTTGTTATATTTGGAAAATAATAACAATAATTCACCTTACAGTTAAATTCTGACAATATGAGGCCATATATCTTAGCTGAAACCAATTGGAAAACAATACAAGATACTCCGGTAGAACTTGCAGTCCTTCCGTGGGGAGCCCTTGAAGCACATAACATTCACCTTCCGTTCAGTAC
>CAZTXH010000285.1:0-3519 GCA_964617415.1 uncultured Rikenellaceae bacterium
GCTTTGTATCTTAATTCACCGGGATCAGATGCTTTACCAAGCTGGACCCTGAAGTCTTTCAGATATTTTGAATTTGATCCTGCACTTGCAATACATTTATTAACAAGAAGATCGGTGTCCTGTCCGGATAAAATTGACAGGGTTGAGAATAAAAACAGAAAGGTAATAAAATATTTTTTCATGTGTTACAAATATATTTTCGATGGTCACATAGAGGTTTATACTAATTATTTAAAATCAGTATATCGCGAATCTCTTTATTAACGTCAATAACTCCTGTTAATTGTTCATCGGTCATTTCCACAACACTGGTTTCAGTTTGTTCTATTACCAGTCCTCCATCTTTTTCAACACTTACTGGTTCTCCAAGTGTATAAGTGATTCTGATATCCCTGTATTTCTCCTTGATTTTCTGAAGATGCTGGCAGAGATTACCATATTCAGAATTTCTATTACAGTATGGGCTTGCCAGTAATATCAAGTCATTCAAAATGATTTTCTGTTCGCCTATTCTGTCTTTGAGCATCTGATCGGGATATCTTTTTGCCACCTGTGTGGCAAGATACTGAGCTTCAATCCATACTCCGATTATCATAAGTGAAGAAAGATGTCCCCTGTTATCGTTGCGGAGGTATGTATCGATCTGTGTATATGAGTCAATAGAAAGGAAAAGGAGTGAGTCAAGGTTTGATTTGTTTAATGATAGTCTCTTAATTGTCTCAAAATCAAAAAATTGTCCAACCCTTAATCCTTCTGCAAGTTTCCTGATTGATGAAAGAATGTCAATAGAGGTACCAGTTTTTTCATACATGTTCAGATACCCGAGATCAGCACCAAGTATACCAAGAGTCAGAGCCCTGTCGAATGATGTATTCTGCTTATTGGCATCTATAGATGAGGCAAGATATTCGGGCGAGAAGGGTACTTCAAGAAGTTGCAACAGGTTAGCGATCTCAACAGGAGAGGTTATATTTTTCGAGATATCCTCAATTGCTTCGGCACTCAACTTCTCGGCTTCTCCAACAGGCACACTATCAGATTCAGGAAAGACAAATTCATCATAATTGTTTGATTTATTCTTGCATGAGAAACAAACAATTACAGTTGCCAGTAAGAAAATAAATAGTCTTCCTTTCATAAAAATAAGATACTGATAACTAATACAAAAATATAAAAATTAAATCTTAATCTCTTAAAAATCTGCTTACGTATTCGTAATTCTTCGAAAAATATCACGACCCTTGCAAGCAGCTCGTAGTATAATGCCAGGTAGAGCAATATTGTACTAAGCAGAACAAGTGTAATATTAAATGTGAGTGTATCTATTCGTTTACCGAAGATATTCTTTGAAGGAGCATAGAAATGGGTTCTGAAACTCAGAAAGCCATTATTATTGGGATCAAGGTAGATGGGGTCGATATTCTGTACAATTGTATTATTATAGATAAGTATTTTATTCCTTTCATAGTATTTTGTCACTATCTCTTCAAGGTTATAGTTATAATAGTCATTTCTTAGTTTATTAAGTTTTTCCTGGTTCAGATTATAGAAATTGTCCTTTATATCGGTTGTTCTGTTTGAGGCAATGCTGAAAATTCCGTCGAGTCTTTTGAGATAAGTATTCACAGAATCTGCAATAGCAGGATTAAATGCATCAGGTGTTAAAGATTCAATATATTTGAACCTTGGGATATTATAGATTTGGGCCATTAGGGTAAGCTCATTCTTAATAAGAGCGAGCCTGCTATAATCTCTGGATGAATCATCAAACAGACTTTCTTTATTTTCTGCCCGAAATGTTTTGTATTCATCCAGGCTTGTTTCAAGAGCCATGATAAGCTCAGGTATTCTGTAAACCTTGTTAAAGTCAGCCACGCTGATCTGCTTCTGAAGATCATAAAATGTCTCTTTATCGTGGGTATATTCGACTTTACTATACCTGTTATCCTTGAATTGTGATACCATGAGTGCCTCATATGTCCATCTGGTGGGCATAAGTTCTGCTATGAGGGGTACTTTTTCAATATTTCCGATTTGCCTGTTGAGCTTATCAAACGGGAACATGGCTCCGCTGAGGACCATCATGGGAATAATTAGCAATGGGATTACAATGTAGATTGTAATTGCGGAATTAAATGATGCTGAAATGTTAAGCCCTATCATATTTGCACAGAATGCGGTTGTGAAAAATACAAGCCAGTATTGAAAGAACATTCCCTTAATACCGAGTATTGGATTTGCTATTACCAGGAATAACACTGACTGTAATGTAGATATGAAAATCAGTATAACAATCTTGGCAAAGAGGTAACTTGTTCTGCTCAGGTTCAGAAAGCGTTCTCTTTTAAGTATTTTTCTGTCACGGAATATCTCTTCAGCACTGATAGTTAGTCCCACGAAAAGAGCTACAATTATGCTCATGAAAATATAAATAGGGATATTTTCATTTTCAGAGAAACGGTAAACAACTGAATCGGGATTGGGAATATATCTTATAATAAATGATAGTATAAATCCGAGTATAGGTGCCTCGAGAAGTATCAGCATAATATATTGAGTATTCGCGAGTTTACTTTTAATATCTCTGGAAAAGTAGATCCGGAACTGTTTTAACAGACCTGGTCTCTGCAGATTCTTGTGTGGTGGTTCTTTGATTTCAGTAATTGTGTCAGGCGAAGCCTCCTGTTTAAATAGTACAGCCCATTCATTGGGGTTTACCTTTCGTTTTTCGGTATATTTTCCAAATTCATCAACAACCTGTTTTTCAAGAATATTGAAGATTATTTCAGGATTAACATTACCACACATTGGACACTCACCATGGTGGGCATTTATCTGTGCATCATGGGTTTTAAAATATATGACAGCATCTATTGGATTACCAAAGTAGGCCATACTTCCTTCCTGGTCCAATATTATCACCTTATCGAACATCTTAAATATTTCAGATGATGGCTGGTGAATTACCGTAATGATAAGTTTGCCTTTCAGTGTAAGATCCCTGAGGAGGTCCATAAGAGTCTCAGAGTCTCTTGAAGAGAGGCCTGATGTAGGTTCATCAAGAAAAAGAACTGAGGGTTCCCTGATAAGTTCAAGTGCAATATTTAATCTTTTCCTCTGACCACCGCTGATGATCTTGCTATAAGGAGTACCAACTTTCAAATCTCTTTTTTCTATAAGGCCAAGGTTTGTTAGTGTATGATCGACAATTGATGTGATCTCAGTATGACTTTTACCTTTAAAGCACTGGCAGGCAGCATAATAAAGGTTTTCGAAAACTGTCAGGTCTTCAATCAGCAGGTCATCCTGTGGAACATATCCCATTACTCCTTCAAGGGCAGCAATATCTTTATTTACATCCAGCCCGTTTATTTTAATTGTACCACTGGTTGGCTTCAGAATACCTGACAAGAGATTTAATAGAGTTGTTTTACCCGAACCACTTGCTCCAAGAATACCCATTAACCTTCCTTCATCAATGGAAAAACTGATGTCGTTAATAGCCGGATGGCCTTCAAT
>CAZTXH010000286.1:0-3508 GCA_964617415.1 uncultured Rikenellaceae bacterium
CTCCTGGGTTGCTTTTTTTTTTCGGCGCTTTTCCTTGTAACGTAACGGGTATCTCTAATTTGTTTTGTATTTGAATTTGACCTTCTTCAGTTCCTCATTGGCATCAACGATCTTCTTTTTCAGACTCTCTTTATATTTAACAACCTCTTTCAGTACTTCTTTTTTACCTGCACCAATTATTTGTACAGCTAGGATACCTGCATTCTGGGCTGCATTAATACCCACTGTTGCAACAGGTATTCCGGGAGGCATCTGAAGTATTGAAAGGACTGAATCAAGACCTTCGAGAGAAGCTTTTATCGGGACTCCAATAACCGGTAATGGTGTCATGGCTGCGATAACTCCAGGCAGGTGAGCCGACATTCCCGCAGCTGCAATGATTACTTTTATTCCCCTTTTTTCAGCACTCCTGGCAAATTTTTCCACCTCTTCAGGTGTCCGGTGTGCTGAAAGTGCATTAATTTCAAATGGTATCCTGAACTCATTGAGTATATGTGCTGTTTTCTCCATCACTGGCAGATCCGATGTACTTCCCATTATTATACTTACAAGAGGTTCCATATTTTTTATTTAAATTTAAATTCCTGACCTGGACAAAAATAAACTATTATTTTCATATTTTCGCCCCAGCTGGAGAATCAATAAATAGCTTTATGAATGAAGTAAGAATATTCGATAAAAAATTCAGGGAACTTATCTCTGAACAGGCAATAAAGAAAAGAGTAGATGAGATTGCCCTTCAGATAAATAGTGACTTTAGGGGCAGCGAGGTTTTCTTTGTAGGAATTCTTAACGGGGCATTTATGTTTGCAGCCGACCTGTTCCGCAAAATAGATCTGAAGGCCATGATAACTTTTGTAAAACTTGCTTCCTATAAGGGTATCGGTTCATCAGGAACTGTTAAAGAACTGATTGGATGGAATGAGGACCTGGTTAATAAAAAGATTATTGTAGTAGAAGATATAGTAGATACCGGAGCCACATTGGAACGTATTGTTAATGAATTGACTATCAGAAAAGTCGCTGAAATTAAAATAGCAACGATGCTACTTAAACCTGCTGCATACACCAGGGATATTTCAATTGACTATATCGGATTTGAAATCCCGAATAAGTTTGTTATAGGTTATGGACTTGATTATAATGGTTATGGACGTAGCCTTTCGTCTGTTTATACAATGGTTAAATAATTCAAATTAATTTTTACTATGGTAAATATTTTAATTTTTGGTCCTCCCGGATCAGGTAAAGGAACACAGTCAGTGAAGTTGGCTGAGAAGTTTAATCTAACACATCTCTCAACAGGTGATATGCTCAGAGCTGAAATAGCTGCAGGAACAGAACTTGGACAAAAGATGAGCTCAATCATGTCGAAAGGAGAACTTGTACCTGATGAGGTTGTTATTGAAATGATTGCCAATAAGATTGATTCGGCAAAAGAGACTTCAGGATTTCTCTTCGATGGCTTCCCTCGTACTGTGGAACAAACAGTTGCCCTGGAGAAGATGCTTAATGAAAGAGACATGAAAATAGACACCATGCTGGTACTTGAAGTTGAACATGATGAACTTGTAAAAAGACTTGTTTTAAGAGCTGATCAGTCAGGACGACCTGACGATAAAGATCCTCAGGTAATAGAGAACAGGATTGATGTATATAAGGAGAAGACGGAACCCATTATAAATTATTGTCGTGAACATGGTATCTACCAGCCGGTCAACGGAATGGGGACTATTGATGATATTTTTGTAAGATTATCTGCTTATTTAGAAAAACTGATATAAATAACTCTGTGCCTCCTCTGTGCTTCTCTGTGTAACAAAAAGAACTTTCACAGAGTTCCACTGAGTAGACACAGAGAGCCACAGAGAAATTCTGCGCAATGTCGGAGTCAAATTTTATCGATTATGTAAAGATACTCTGCCGTTCAGGGAACGGGGGAGCAGGATCTGCTCACCTACGGAGGGAAAAATTTGTTCCCAAAGGCGGACCGGATGGCGGAGACGGGGGAAGAGGCGGACATGTTATACTCAGAGCAAACAACCAGTTGTGGACACTGCTTCATCTGAAATATAAACGCCATGTTTTTGCCGGGAACGGAGCCAGAGGAGGGGCACAACAATCAACAGGTGCTGATGGTAAGGATATGATAATTGAAGTCCCACCGGGAACTGTAGCCAGAAAAGCAGACACCTCACAGTTCATATTCGAGTTGACAAAGCATGGAGAAGAGAAAGTACTAGTAACAGGAGGTAAAGGAGGACTGGGGAATGCCCATTTTAAATCTCCGGTAAATCAGACACCCCGTTATACCCAACCGGGTGAACCCGGAACAGAGGACTGGTTTGTTCTGGAACTCAAAATCCTGGCCGATATAGGTTTGGTAGGTTTCCCTAATGCAGGTAAATCAACACTTCTTTCTGTAGTATCGGCTGCAAAACCAAAAATTGCCGATTACCCTTTTACAACACTAACCCCAAATCTCGGTATTGTCAGTTACAGGGATAACAAATCGTTTGTAAAGGCTGATAATCCAGGGATAATAGAAGGGGCACATAAGGGCAAGGGACTGGGAGTCAGGTTTCTAAGACACATAGAAAGGAATGCAATACTACTTTTCATGGTTCCTGCAGATAGTAAAAATATCAGGGAAGAGTATGAAATACTTGTTAATGAGCTTAAAATGTATAACATTGAGCTGCTTGATAAAAAAAGAGTTCTGGCGATATCAAAATCCGATTTGCTTGATGAGGAAATGATGGATGAGGTAAAAAAAGACCTGCCCGATCTCCCAAATATCTTTATCTCATCACTTACAGGGCAGGGACTGTCAGATCTTAAAGATATGCTATGGAGTGTTATGAATAACTAAATGATGACCTGATATGCTTGAACAACTGGATCAGCATCTTTTTCTCTTTCTGAACTCACTGAATACACCTTTCTGGGATAAGGTAATGTATGCTATAAGTAGTAAGCTAATATGGATTCCACTCTATCTTGCGATACTGATATGGATGGGATTCAAATACAAAAAGAGATTTCCTGTAATAGTGCTTTTCATAATTCTTGCTGTTGCTCTTGCTGACCAGATATCAGTTCATCTTTTCAAAAATCTTTTTGAGAGACTTCGTCCGTGCCATGAACCTGCACTGCAGGGTATGGTACATCTGGTAAATGATAAATGTGGTGGTTTATATGGATTTGTATCATCACATGCCAGTAATTCTTATAATGTAGCACTATTGAGCCTCATGTTTATCAGAAGGAAATGGTATTCAATAGGCATTATTTTGTGGGCAGCGGTTATCGGCTATAGCAGGATCTATCTGGGTGTTCACTATCCTGGCGATGTCATCTGCGGATCACTACTGGGTGCATTGATAGGATGGGGTGTATATAAGTTGTTCGAAATAACTGATAAGAACTTACTTGGAAGATATGGCTATTTTAATGACCCCCCAACCCCTCCCGATACGCTTTCACTACGTTCAAGCTATCGGGACAG
>CAZTXH010000287.1:0-3504 GCA_964617415.1 uncultured Rikenellaceae bacterium
CATAACAACAAAAAACTTTTCATTCCGTTATTCAGGAAATCTAATATTTAAAATCCCTGTTTTAATAATTAAGAAAAGATTTTCTATCTTTATCAATTGTACTTTAAATAGTTTTACAATGGCAAGTCTAAAGTTTCTCCTGGGAATGATCCCCTCAACAGCTAAAATTGAACAAGCTGAAAAGGATCTCATAGCTGAATTTGAAAAGCTAAAAGTGTTTTCCGGTTCCGAAACCCTTAAAAAATATACAGAGCTGAAAGAACTGGTCAACTCTTCCGATTTTATCCGGAAAAAGAAAGAGATAGAATCGCTTAGCTTCAAAAATTCTGAAGAACATAAAAAGGAAAAAGAGTTTCTTTCTCTTAAAAAATCAAAAGATATTAAACTCTATTTTAAAACCCTGGCAGGACAGGCACTTAGAAAATTCCAGGAGTTGGATGGTTCTGAAAAGATCTCCGGATATGAATCACTGGAGAAACTTGTTGGATCTCTTGAATTCAGGGAGAAAATGAAAACAAAAGAATTCAAGGGATCAGATGATGAAAAAAAGCTCCAGGAATACAAGAATCTTAAAACCAGTTCTGAGATCAAAGAGTATTATTCATTTAAGAAATCAAAAGAATATGCTAATTACCTGAATACTGACGGCTCAACAAAACTTGCAAGGTATAATGAGCTTAAAGGATACCTGGAATCAGATGAATTTAAGAATAAGAAAGAATATCTTCTGGATAAGAAAAGATTCGAAAAAACTGATATGTTCAAAGAGTTACAGGAGTATGATAAACTTACTAAGGATGAAGATATTATCTGGTATTTCAAGGTAAAAGACTCAAATAAATTTGATATACTGAAGAACAGACAACTTATTTTCAATGAAGAATTTGAGGGGGACAGACTCGATACAAATAAATGGCTTACGAATTATTACTGGGGCGATAAATTACTGAAAGACTATTATAGTGTAGGAAACGATCTTCAGGCATATACTGAAAATGAGAATTTTGAAATACAAAACAGCATTATGAAGATCATCACCAAACCCCAGAAGAAAGAAGGTAAGGTATGGAGTACTGAAGGTTTTAAAATAAAGGAATTTGACTATACTTCAGGTATAATAAATACAGGAAAGAGTTTCCGGCGAAAATACGGGACCTTTTCAGCCAAAATAAAACTTGGTAATCCATCTGCCAAATCTGCTTTCTGGATGCTTGCCAACAAAATCACACCTCATATAAATGTCTGTCGTACACGCAACAGGAAAGTTTCTTTTGACTATTTTACCTCTGTTGACAAGAAGGCAAAAAGTTCTGTCGGATCAAAGTATGCCAAAGATTTCTTCATTTACACTCTGGAGTGGACTCCCGATAAGCTGGTATGGAAAGTAAATGATGTTGAAGCATTTGTACAGACAACTGATGTTCCACAGGAGCCAATGTATCTCCTGTTCTCAGGAGGCCTCGATAAACCCATCAGTGGTATGACTGCCATGGAAATTGACTGGGTAAGGGTGTATCAGCCAAAAGAATAATCAAATGTAATATTGCATGTCCGTAGAGCTGTTGCATGCAACGGCTCTACTACATTGTAACATTTTAACCAGATATCCGTCTTTGCATTGTAAACCGTTTTATGACTGTAGAGGAATATAACAGATCTGTTGAAGAATTTGCCGATTCTGTATACCGGTTCATCCGTGCAGATATTAAAGATGAAGACCGGGCAAATGATATCGTCCAGGATAGTTATGAGAAGCTCTGGCGTCATGTGTCTGAAATAGATTATGTTGTGGTAAAATCATGGCTCTTTTCAACAGCTTATCATACTATGATCGATATTATCCGGAAAGAAAAAAGAATGACAATAGTTGAAGAATATGGGGAAACGGATCTTTCTTATGAATCAGATTATACCGATCTGAATGAAATACTGCATTCTGCACTGGAACGTCTTCCTGAACAACAACGAAGTGTGATATTACTGCGTGATTATGAAGGTTACAGCTATAAAGAGATCGGAGACATAACAGGAATGACAGAGCCGCAGGTAAAAACTTATATCTACCGCGGAAGGATTGCCATAAAGAATTATATAGGAAAAATTGAAACCGTTTTATGACCATGAAGCCTGACAGATCAAATTACGAAATATGGCTTATTGACTGGCTCGACGGCAAACTCGACAATGAGCAGGTTGAACTGCTTATGGCTTTCATTGATGAAAATCCGGACCTTAAAGAAGAAGCTGATTCTTTGGCTATTACGCTGCTTTCACCACAAAAGGGGAAATCCTTCAAAAAAGATCTGCTTAAAAAGGTTCCTGCAGATCTTCCTCCATCCCAGATCGAATATCTTTCAGTTGCTTACCTTGAAAACGATCTTTCGGCTTCTCACATAAAAGAACTCAAGGAGAATCTCTCTCAAAATAAGGAAAACAAAAGAGTATTTGATGCAATTCAGAAAACCAGACTGAAAGCTCCGGGAATTGCCTATAAACATAAGAAACTGTTGAAGAAGGAAACCAGGGAAAGAAAAATCTTACGCCTTACATTTACCGGATTGAGTGCAGCAGCTGCAGTTGCTTTATTGATCGTTAGCTTTATCACACTTCCACCTTTGCTCAACAGGAACAGTGAAAAGATGGCCATAAATATAACAACTGACACTATTTCAATTCAACGTGGAGTACCTATTGTTACTCATGAAATTGTCAGCAGTGTAAAACAGCAACCTGTAAGTACAGTACAGACAGCTTCACCGTCGGAAATACCTGTTCGGGAACCCGAAGAAATCATTATATCATCTGCAGAGAATATACCTGTTGATTCGACTGTTATACCAATAAGAGACACTGAATATCTTACTGCTGAAATTCCGGACTACCTGATTGCTGAGATTACAAAAGAAATGCCCGCTGCTTCATTGGTAAAATTAAACATCAATGTGAGAGATTATAATGATTACGATTATGAAAGGAGCAGAATAAGCAGGTTTATCGCAAGCACTTTCCGTGAAAAAATCCTTAAAGATGAAGAGTATAATGATTCTCCCCTGAAAACATATGAAATTGCTGAGGCAGGTATTGACGGTTTAAATAGATTACTTGGCTGGAATATGACTTTTGTAGAAACAACTGATGAAGAGGGAGAGCTCAAATCATTTTATTTCAGTTCAAGGATATTAAAATTCAATGCTCCAGTGAAAAAGCCAGAATCTTCATTGTAACTTTTTAAGTATGCTGTACGTCACATCCTCAGAAACATTTAAAGGAACAACCATGAAGAGAATAGGTATAATATTATTGTTAACAGTGTTTTTAACCCAGGGATTTTGCCAGGGAGAAGATACTGTGAACGCTGAGTCCTTACAGGAAAAAGCCCTGACAGATACAAATGACATGACCCGGGTCATTATTGGTAAGGATCTTATTGTTGTTGAAGATGACATAGATGCAACAAATATAAGGGTAGGAAACCGGGGAGTTACGATCTTGGAATCTCTTGAA
>CAZTXH010000288.1:0-3501 GCA_964617415.1 uncultured Rikenellaceae bacterium
GACTCCGTCTGCCAATTTAACAGGATCAAAATCGAGGCTTTTTGTTCCCCTTACGGCCCTGACTCTCAGTATCAATTCGGATACTTACATGTCCTCCTTGTATGGCACGGATGAGCTGTACTTAAAGTTACCACCATTATATGTGATAACCGGGTTATTTGCCTGTACATTTTCACCCTGAACAACCTGGACTTCATCAAAAACGGTTTCGCCGCCAGCATAAGTAATCACCGGCGTTGCTGTTAATGTGGTCTTTTTGTCGAAATAGCTGGCAGGAAATGTTCCTGTGATTTCGACATTTACAACGCCTGCATGGGCTTCGAGTACTTTGGGATTAACATCATACCTTATATCCCCTGCATTCTTTTTCATTTTATTCAGTCCGCTGCAACTTGTCATCACAACTGCGGCCAGGATAAGGATAGAATAGCTTCTGATTTTTTTCATAGTAAAAAGAGTTATTAGTTTATGATCAGTTTAATTGCACTTTAATTCAACAAAATACAAACTTTAATACAAATCTAAAAAAAATAGTTATAGAAACTGCTAAAATATATAAAATATTTATAAAATCACCGAGTTAAGGCCCTCAGGATAGTTTTTGGAAAATATTGTATCCACAATGTTTTTATAATCTTGTTTATTTGTCACAAAGTCTATAGCATTGATATCTATAACGAGGTAACGGTTTTCAGGATTCTGCCTGAAAAATGTGAAATAGTTGTTCTGTATCTTCCTGAGATAATCACTGGTAATTGACTTCTCATAATCCCTGCCACGTTTTTTTATGTTTGAAAGTAATTTTTCAGGATCAAGATGCAGGTAAACAAATATATCGGGTTTTGGCAGGGACCCGTAAATAATATGAAAAATAGTCCTGTAAAGATTGTATTCGTCGCCTTTGAGTGTTGAAGAAGCAAAGACCAGTGACTTCACGAAATAATAATCGGCGATTGTAAAGGTATTAAAAAGGTTCTGAGGTTCGAGTTCTTCCTTTAACTGTTTATAACGACTGGCCAGGAATGAAAGTTCGAGAGGGAACGAGTATTTATCAGGGTTATCATAGAATTTAGGCAGGAAAGGATTGTCGGCAAAATGTTCCAGAATGAGTCTGGCATTGAATTCTTCTGAGATTCTGGTAGCAAGGGTAGTCTTTCCCGCTCCAATATTTCCCTCAATCACAACATAATTATACTTAATACTCATTCCTGTATGAATAATGCTTCATTTAATCAAATTCATGATCTGTGGGGCCTGGGCAGCAAAGCTTTTCTCGAGAGTTTAAGCTTACCTGTCCTGGAATCAATATCAATAAGTTTAACTTCAATCTCATCGCCTTCTTTCAGAACTTCATCAACCGATCTTAGTTTTTTCCAGTCAATCTCCGAAATATGAAGTAGTCCGTCTTTGTTTGGTAAAATCTCAACAAATGCACCATATTGTACAATAGTTTTCACTTTACCTTTATAAACCTGTCCCACTTCAGGTACTGCAACAATTCGTTTTATCCATTCTACCGCAGATGTAATGATCTCTTTGTTTTCACCGAATACATTAACATCTCCATAACCATTAATTTCTTCCACAATAATAGTAGCACCTGTTTCCCGCTGTATCTCCTGGATCACTTTTCCTCCTGGACCGATAAGTGTTCCTATCATATCTTTTGGAATAGAAAGCTGTTCAATTCTCGGGGCATGAGGTTTGAGATCCGGACGGGGTTCAGAAATGATCTCACTCATTTTATTAAGAATGTACATTCTGCCTTCTTTTGCCTGTTCAAGTGCCTGTGTAAGTATTTTATAGGATAAACCTTCCACTTTAATATCCATTTGTGTTGCGGTTATTCCATCACGGGTACCTGCAACTTTAAAATCCATATCGCCCAAGTGATCCTCATCACCCAGAATATCTGATAGTATGGCATATTTACCGGTATCTTTATCAGTTATTAATCCCATCGCTATTCCTGAAACCGGTTTACTTATCTGTATACCGGCATCCATAAGAGCCATGGTTCCTGCACACACAGTAGCCATTGATGAAGAGCCATTTGATTCCAGTATATCTGATACAATCCTAATGGCATAAGGATTTTCCTCTTCTGGTGGCATCATGTTTTTTAATGCCCTGTGTGCCAGGTTCCCATGCCCTATTTCTCTCCTGCTGACGCCACGGATAGGCCTTGCCTCCCCTGTCGAAAAGGGTGGAAAATTATAGTGAAGGGTAAACTTCTCTGTACCCTGGATCAGAACATCATCAATAATTTTCTCATCCAGTTTGGTGCCAAGTGTAACTGTAGTAAGAGATTGTGTCTCACCCCTTGTAAAGAGTGCTGAACCATGTGTTGCCGGAAGAGGTTCTACCTCACATACTATAGGCCGTATCTCATTTGTCTTACGGCCATCGAGCCTGATTCCTTCATCAAGGACCAGTCGTCTGGCAGCCTCCTTAACAACATCCTGATAGTACCTGCTGACAAGATCCTCATCAATCTCATCCTCCTCAGTATATTGTTCAAGGAATTCTGTTATAACAGCTTCAAATTTATCACTCCTCTCATGTTTATCAAATGTTGAGGATTTTGCTATTTTGTAACATGCATCATAAGTTTCGTCCCATACTTTTTTCTTCAACTCCTCATCATTAACCTCATGGCAATATTCACGTTTCACAGTGGCTCCTGCTTCTTCAACAAACTCCATTTGTGCTTTACAGTGAATCTTGATGTTTTCATGGGCAATTTTGATAGCTTCAAGCATCTCAGTTTCCGAGACTTCTTTCATTTCTCCCTCAACCATCAGAATATTATCATATGTAGCTCCCACGATCAGATCTATATCAGCATCTTTAAGTTGTGTTGCTGTGGGATTGATAACGAACTCGTTATTTATTCTTGCTACCCTTACTTCGGAGATTGGCCCGCTGAATGGAATATCCGATATTGTTAAAGCTGCTGATGCAGCAAGTCCGGCAAGTGCATCAGGAATAATATCAACATCGGCTGAAATAAGATTAATAAAGACAAATGTCTCTGCATGGTAATCATCAGGAAAAAGTGGACGTAAAGCTCTGTCAACCAATCTTGATATAAGAATCTCATAATCTGAAGGCCTGGCTTCCCTTTTCAGAAATCCTCCTGGTATACGACCTGATGAAGCATATTTTTCTCTGTATTCTACGGAAAGTGGCATAAAGTCAGTATCTTCCTTAGCCTCTTTTGCTGAAACAACTGTTGCCAGCAACATTGTCTTACCCATTTTTAACAGAACAGCCCCGTCAGCCTGTCTGGCGAGCCTTCCTGTTTGCAAGACTATTTGTCTCCCGTTACCGAGATCAATAGTCTTCTCTTTTACTTTAAACATTATGAATTTTAATTTTTGATTATTGAAATTACTAGATGTAAAAATAGTACTAAAAAAGGCAATTCAGAATTGCCTTTCTCTATTTACGTAATTTCAATGCTTTTATGATTTCACGATACCGTTCGATATCCTTAAC
>CAZTXH010000289.1:0-3501 GCA_964617415.1 uncultured Rikenellaceae bacterium
GGATATTGTTGTGATAGTATCCGTTGACGTAGCGATCTGGGTGATTGATCCGAACAACAGGTTTACATACGGGTCGAATGAAAAAAAGTATTCATTCTTTGAAAATGAAGGTGTCTGGAAATACCTTGAGTTCCTTAACTGAAAATAGCCCTGTTTTCCGTATGAGAAAAGACTACCTGCCGAAATTTTGGAATAAAGTAGCTTCCAGTCGAACCCCAGTGTAATATCACCATAGAAGAAATTGCTGAAGAGGGAATCTATCAGCGTCTTTGAAAACTGATAGCGATATAGGCCGGCAGAAACATCAAACCAGGAATTGAATGTATGGCTGTAGCTTAGTGAGGCTATACAGAATGCAGGGAATTCATCCTGTCTGGCAAGACCAACTCCGGAAACAGATATAAAAAACTCATCTTTGAAACCATATATCAATGAGCCATATCCGTATGACTGGTTCTGGGAAAGTGTCGATCCCAGATAGATCATATTACTTCCATAGCCTGCAGCTGTATAGAATGAATGCGGCGTGCTTTCTTCACCTGATGTTTCAGTATTTGTAATTGTGTTTGTAGTATCTGATTGAGATCTGATATTTTGTGGCATACTCACAATAAATACAGCACATAACAGAATAGGTGTGATCGTCCTTAGCTTCATAATCATAAAGTCTTTCATATTACCTGCCACCTATTCTTCGTGCTCCTCCCGGTTTACCGACACCCTTGGGAATTTTTGATCCTGATGGTCTTACGATATTGGGTCTGGCTCCCTTTGCCTTGCTCATATCCGGCCTTGCACTTCTTCTTACCTGTTTTATCTTTTTACCAACTGTAGGTTTCTGAACCTCACCCTGATTCTGATTTTTAACCTGTTCCTGATTCTGTGTCTGTGCTTGATTCTGTGTCTGTGCTTGAGTTTGTGTCTGTGTCTGTTCCTGACCCTCACTTACTTTTGTTGTATCAGTTTGTACAGTTGGCACCTGGGAAAAAGAAGCTGAATCAGTAAACACCATAAATAGTGTTAATAATAGTATTCCGGGAAGCCATATTTTTATATTTTTAATTCTTTTCATGTGTAAATAATTTTGATTTTAATGGTAACATGGAACCCACATGAATGAAATATTTTCATTTTTGTTTGTGTTTTTATACATGTGGGTTTCATATTTAATTACCTTTAATGTGAGTTAATTCACTTTCAATACATTAAAATCCTAATACAAAAATAGGTATTTAAGATGAAGAAATGATGAAAAAAGGTTGCATGTTGCAAGTTGCAGGTTGCTGAGCGCTAAACCCTGAACTCGCTTGTCCGCCGAAGCCATGGCGGAGGTGGGGAACCCGAAACAAAGGTATAAAAGAAAACAAATATTATAGTACCGAATAATATAAATACTTCAAATTTATTTAATTATGATCGTAACTTGTGTATATGTTCACGTCAAGCCTGAATCAGTACAGGAATTTATAAATGCTTCTACAGAGAATCATCTTGAGGCTGTTAAAGAACCCGGCAATCTGAGATTCGACTTTGTTCAGGAGGCTGATGATCCCTGCAAATTCATGCTATATGAGGCTTATGAATCAGATGAGGCTTCGGCTACCCATAAAAATACGCCTCATTACCTGAAATGGAAAGAGACGGTACAGGATATGATGGCGGAACCCAGAAAAGGGGTAAAATATAACATTCTCCAGCCAAATGATAAGACAAAATGGCACAGTTATCCCGGTTTTCAAAGTTACCACTAATTCATTTCGGTGCAGGCTTACTATCATCTTTACCGGTACTTCTCAAACAGTATGGAAGCAAAGTCATCCTGGTTACCGGCTTGAAATCGTTCATGAATTCAGTATATGGTCGGGATCTGCTGAATTCTTTTAAAGAAAACGGGATTAACCATCATCATATAATTATCTCTGGAGAGCCAACTCCCGATGATATAGATCAGACAGTAATTAATTCCGGGAAGGATAAGACAGATGTTGTAACAGGTATCGGGGGAGGGAGTGTTCTTGATGCAGGAAAGGCAATATCGGCCATGTTGTACAAAAACGACTCGGTACAGGATTACCTGGAAGGAGTTGGCTATAAAAAACATCCGGGAACAAAGATCCCGTTTATCGCAATACCGACGACTTCAGGTACCGGAAGCGAGGCAACTGAGAATGCTGTGATCTCAAGGATAGGAGAGAAGGGATTTAAAAAATCACTTCGCCATGAAAACTTTGTTCCTGATATTGCACTTATTGATCCCGAACTGACACTCGAATGCCCCGGGGATATAACAGCCGCAAGCGGGATGGACTGTTTCACACAACTTACTGAAGCATATCTTTCCGTCAAATCGAATGAATATACCGATGCCCTTGCTGTTGAAGGCCTTAAGGCTGTCAAATCATCTCTGCTTACTGTTTGCCATGATGGTACCGATATCAATGCCAGGACAGGAATGTCATTTGCAGCACTTACTTCAGGTATCTGCCTGGCAAATGCAGGTCTCGGGGTTGTACATGGTTTCGCTTCCTCTATCGGAGGTTTATATAATATACCCCACGGAGTTGTATGCGGAACACTGATGGCAGCGTCAAATGAACTGACTGTTAAAAAGTTAAAAAAGGGATATGGTAATCAGGAAGCTCTGAAAAAATATAGTCAACTGGGTGAGATTTTTCTCGAAGTTAAGGGAAAATCTCAGGATTATTATATTGATGGATTTGTAGGGTACCTTCATCAACTGACAGAGGAGTTACAACTACCAGGCTTGAAAAAATTCGGGATTAAGGAAAATGACCTGGAGAAAATATGCCAGATCACCGATTGCAAAAATAATCCGGTGAAGCTGGATACTTCAGATCTGATGGAGATACTCCTGGAACGATTTATATGAATTCTGCTTTTATAAGGTTTTATGAGGAATTGAATGATTTTCTTCCGAAGGATAAAAAGAAAACAACCTTTTCATGTACCTTCCAGGGTAATCCCTCGGTGAAAGACTTGATAGAATCACTTGGTATACCTCATGTGGAAGTGGATCTCATCCTTGTTAACGGCGAATCGGTCGACTTTAACCACAAAATGAAGGACGAAGATAATATTTCGGTATATCCTGTATTTGAAAGTCTGGATATAACAGATGCAACTCACCTGCGTGAAAAACCGCTCCGGGTAATAAAGTTTATTCTTGATGAACATCTTGGAAAATTGGCTAAATACCTGAGATTATGCGGCTTTGATACTTTGTTAAGTACCGGATATCCGGATAATGAAATCATAAGGATCTCAGTAGCTGAAAAACGTATAATACTTACCCGTGACAGGCAACTTCTGAAAAACAAGAAAGTAACTCACGGTTATTGGGTCCGCTCAGATAATGCGAAAGAACAGGTCAGGGAAGTGTTCAGGAGATTTGATCTGAAGAATATGATAAGACCTTTTACGAGATGCATTGAATGTAACTCCTTGCTTGTTGAAGTTGAAAAAGAAGAAATAGAGAAGAGA
>CAZTXH010000290.1:0-3490 GCA_964617415.1 uncultured Rikenellaceae bacterium
AAGGAACACTGGCCTTTACAACCAGGCTGAAACTGAATCTTTTACCACTTTCCTCATTCAAGACCGGTCTTGTCTGTGCTCATTTCAGCACTCTTGAGGATGCCCTGAAGGCTAATATATTGATACTTAAGCATAATCCTGCATCAATTGAGCTGATCGACGATTTCATTCTCAATTGTACCAAAGACAATATTACCCAGAGTAAAAACAGGTTTTTCATTAAGGGAACACCTAAGATAGTCCTCCTTGTTGAATTTCTGAGAGACACTATTGAAGAAATTCTGGAATCTGCAGGAAACATTGAAAATGAACTAAGGAATGCAGGATATGGCTATCATTGCCCGGTCTATACCGATAGTGAGAAAATAGAGAGGGTATGGGATCTGCGTAAGGCAGGTCTGGGAGTTCTGCTTAATATCCCGGGAGAGAAAAGAAGTGTGCAGGTAATTGAAGATACTTCTGTTCTACCTGAATATCTTCCAGATTATATCAGGGAATTTGAACAGGTTCTTGAAAAGTATAACCTCAACTGTGCATACTATGCTCATGTCGCCACCGGCGAGCTTCACCTCAGTCCGCTGTTGAATCTTAAAGATCCGGTAGATATTGAGATATACCATAATATTGCAAAAGAGATAGCCTCGCTGGTAAAAAAATACAGGGGTTCGCTAAGTGGTGAACATGGTGATGGCAGGCTCAGGGGCGAATTTATTCCCATGATGCTGGGAGAACATAATTACAGGCTCCTGAAAGAGTTGAAAGGAACATGGGATCCGGATAATATTTTCAATCCGGGTAAAATAATTGGTACGCCCCCCATGGATCAGAACCTGAGATATAAGGTTGGAGAACAACCGCAGCCTCTTAAAACAACTTTCAGTTTTCCTGAAAAAGGAACACTCCTTTTTGCAACAGAAAAATGCAGCGGATCAGGTGATTGCCGTAAAGGCTCTATTATTGGGGGAACAATGTGCCCATCTTTTATGGTCACCGGCGATGAGGATAAATCGACACGTGGCAGGGCAAATATACTCCGTGAATTTCTTACCCGCTCTGAAAAAAAATATCCATGGGATCATGAAGAGATTTACAGGGTAATGGACCTTTGCCTTTCATGCAAAGCCTGCAAATCGGAATGCCCTTCCAATGTCGACATGGCGAAGTTTAAAGCAGAATTCCTGCAGCATCACTATGATATACATGGAATTCCTTTCAGGAGCTGGCTTATTGGATGGTTACCTCGTATTAACAAACTGGGTATGATTTTCAGACCTGTAACAAATTTTATTACAGGTTTAAAACTTTTTAAGAAGATAATTGGTTTCGAGGAGAGTAGAAAAATACCGTCACTTTCATCAATTACACTTAGAAGATGGCAGCGTAGAAATAATAATTCTGAAGCTGGTAAAAACGGAAAAGTTTATCTTTTTGCCGATGAATTTACCGATTATAATGAAAGTGATATCGGGATAAAGACAATTCTACTGCTGGAAAAACTTGGATATAAGGTGGTCATTCCAATTCACAGGGAGAGTGGAAGGACTTTCTTTTCAAAGGGAATGTTAAAGGCTGCCAGAAAAGTTGCTGACAGAAATATACAACTCCTGAAGAAGATTATTTCTGAAGATGCACCATTGATAGGAATAGAACCTTCAGCTATATTTTCATTCAGGGATGAATATCCTGAGATTGTTGAGAATGACCTGGAACAGGATGCTATCAAACTGGCCGGTAAGGCTATGCTGCTCGAAGAATTTATCTGCAGGGAATTTGATAATGGCAGGATAAGCCCGGATCAGTTCACTACAGATAATAAAAATATTAAAGTACATGGTCATTGTCAGCAGAAAGCTATATCTTCAACTGAATATACTCTGAAGATGCTTTCCATACCTGTTAATTATAAAGTAGAAGAGATACCCAGCGGTTGTTGTGGTATGGCAGGAGCATTCGGATATGAAAAAGAACACTATGAATTGAGCATGAAGATTGGTGAACTGATACTTTTTCCGGCTGTCCGCAAAGCATCATCAGATACGATTATAACTGCACCAGGAACATCATGCAGGCATCATATTCAGGAAGGAACAGGAAGAAAAGCGTTTCATCCTGCCGAGATACTATACGAGGCAATTATTAAAGAATAAAGAAGACTTTTAAAGGTTACATGATGAGTATTAAAGGATTATCAAATGTTGAGCGTGCATATTTTGACCACTCCGGAAGAGGTGGGTATTCATCAAAGATACCCTACATTATTGTAAAGAATTTTCCTGACCTTGGATTGCTTACTGCCCTGAGATTTATTGAATGGGTGGCAGAAAATCCCAAGGGTGTTATCAGTCTTCCGACAGGTAAAACACCGGAGTATTTTATTAAATGGACAAAGAGACTTCTCGATGGCTGGGATAATAAAGAAAATCATGAGCTGATGGAGAAAAATGGCCTTTCAGTAATTAAGAAACCATCACTCAGGGGATTACATTTTGTACAAATCGATGAATTCTATCCGATAGATCCAAGACAGCATAACAGCTTTTATGATTATGTTAATAACTACTATATAAAGGGATTTGATCTCGATCCGGCAAAGGCATTACTGATAAATTCTGATGAGATAATCCTATCTGCGGGAAAGCATTTTTCTGAAGTATTTCCGGATAGCCGTATCGACCTGACCTTACGGAACAGGGAAGCCTTAACACCACTGGAAAAATTGCAGCAGGCTTCAATCTTCAGCATTGATAACTGGTGTACACATTATGAGAATCGCATCAGGGAACTTGGCGGTATAGGCTTTTTCCTGGGAGGAATAGGTCTTTGTATTGGATATCATTATGGTGTACATGGCACCCAGGACAACAACGAACATAACCATGTAAATGAGCAACTCCACCATTGTGAAACCACTTTCCTTACCTGTTATCCTAGTGTCAGTCATCAGTTGACTTTTATCCTCCCTGTAATATTGATGGTGATTGTTTTCTCGCTTCCGCCAGCATGTTGTAACGTGACTGTCGGATCTGCTACATTAGATGCGGTGCCCCTGGGGCTGAAGATAGGGTTACTCGTAGCAGTTGTCTTGACGGTGACGTCCGCATAATCGGAGAAGTCTCTCTGTACCTCTGTAGTCCAGGCGGCTGAGCCGGAACCTGCATCACCTTTTTGAACCTGATAGTTCGTGCTGGCGAATACAACCCTGTATTCGCGGTTCTTTTTTGCGGCAAGCATCTTGGCATTGTATAAATCCCCCCTGACCATTCTGATGGCCCCGTTCAATCGATATCCCGGGAGGAGGGCACTTGCTCCAAAATATGACATTACCGCCAATACCCCCATAACCGCAATTACGATCATGAGTTCGATGATGGTGAAGCCGTTTTGACGATTTGGACCAGATGAGATTTCTTGCTTTGATTTCATGCTATGACCTTCCGCTGAAATAATTCCGGTATCATTCTCCTACAAATCTCGTGCCACAGTTGATGGC
>CAZTXH010000291.1:0-3470 GCA_964617415.1 uncultured Rikenellaceae bacterium
GTGTTACACCGTCCGTATCTCCTCCCCCCTTTGATAATGTCGCCGATGTCGATTTTACATTTTCAACACTTGCCTATAACGACAGGATTTGGACAGGGTTTACTCTCGACCATCTTCTTGTCCCTAAAACATCCTTTTATGGTGATGATGCAAAAGTGCCTGTAAAATTTAACCTATACGGTGGTATGCAGATAGTAAAAAAGACCCGGTTAAGAACAAAGATAAAAGAGGTTTTATCCGTTGCATTGAACTTCCAGAAACAGGCTAAATTCTATCAGACTGATCTCGGATTATATTATTATAAAGATCCTCTTATTTTTGGGCTCTGGTATAGGGGAATACCACTGGTTACATCACAAGCAGGAGATGCTATTATAGGCCTCGTTGGGATCAAAACCGAACAATTGCACATCGGATATAGCTATGATTTCACTATTTCAAATCTTATTAGTTCAACTGCAGGAGCACATGAAGTATCACTTATTTATGAATTCACTTCGGCTAATCTCCGCTCCAAACGGAGAAAAATAAGAGCAATCCCTTGTCCTGAGTTTTAATTTTGCCTCTTTGCTCAAATTTTAATTCCTGACTCTTCATAGTCCTATTTATAATTGTTATATATTTGCGGCTGATTATATTGTTAAACAAATAATTATATTGCAATGAAGAAGCTTTCCATTGTGCTGTTTTCAATACTATTTGTGGCTTTAGGCGTTCTATATTTTTTACACTTTACAGGAGGTAAAAAAAACAAGAAGATTGAAGAAGGGTCTGAACAACCTGCAGTAACTACATCAGGTATTGCATTTGTCGATATTGACTCGATAATTTTTAAATTCGATATGTTCTACGACAGAAGAGACGAACTGATGGAAAAACAGCAAAAAGCTGAGGCTGAGCTCAATTCCAGGGCTAGTCAATACGAGAAAAGTGCACGTGATTTTCAGGAAAAAGTAAATAAAGGACTTGTAACCAGAGCAACAGCAGCTGAGATGGAACAAGACCTTCTTCAGCAACAGCAAGAACTGGTTAATCTTCGTGATAACCTCCAGGCTAACCTGCTTGAGGAAGAACAGGTCATGAACCGCCAAATACTTGAGTATATAACCTCTTTTCTTGAAGAGCATAAATCGGAATATAACTATCAGTATATTCTTGGAAAAAGTTTCGGGGGTCAGGTCCTTTATGGTGATAGTACTCTCGACATTACACAGGAAGTACTTGATGCCATTAATTTAAAGTATCAGGAAGAGAATAAATAATAACCATGGGTTTTGCTTCAGCATGGCTGAATGAAAAGGCTCTGTTTCCTGAATTAATTAAAGAAGCACCTGATAACCAGACAGGTATAATAATTGTTGTGCCTGCTTTTGATGAGTCTGCTATTACTACCCTGCTCAATTCACTTAAATCATGCATTGAACCTGATTGTAAAGTTGAGGTTGTAATCATTGTTAACGCTCCGGCTGATGCATCACCAGAGAGCCTTGAAAACAATAGTAATTGTATTAAAAACATTGAAAAATGGAGAAATGATAATGAGAACCTGTTTTTCAGGCTGTATGTTATAAATACAGGGAAAGCACCGATAGCCGGATGGGGTGTCGGACTGGCAAGAAAAACAGGTATGGATGAGGCTCTGCGACGATTCAATGCAATCCGGAATCCGGAAGGCGCAATAATATGTCTTGATGCCGACTGTACTGTAGAAACAAATTATTGTACAGCTATCTGTAACGAATTGGTTAAGAAGAGAGAGCGAAAAGCATGTTCATTATACTTTGAACATCCTCTTTCGGGCAATCAATTTCCTGAAAGGGTTTATAGATATATTACCCTGTATGAACTACATATGCGATATTTTGTGCAGGGCCTTATATATTCGGGATTTCCCTATCCATTTCATACTGTGGGTTCTGCTTTGGCTGTTAAAGCATTACAGTATGTTAAAGCCGGGGGAATGAACCGGCGTCAGGCAGGCGAGGATTTCTATTTTATTCAGAAACTGGCTCCCCTTGGCGGGTATTTTACTCTTAATAACACAACTGTATTTCGTTCACAAAGAGAATCATACAGGGTACCATTCGGAACAGGAGTTATGGTTGCAAAATTCGTGGATAATATCAGGGATAGATTTTTAACATATAATGTCGAGGCATTTAATGACCTTAAAATACTATTTGATATTACCCGGACACTTTTTGTAGCGGGTAGGGATGAAGTAAAAAATTCATATAATATACTTCCAACAGGACTGAAATCTTTTATAGCAGAAGGAGAATGGAGGGGAAAGATCGATGAGATTAAAATAAATACTTCATCATACGAATCGTTCATGAAGAGATTTTTCATCTGGTTCAATATGTTCAGAATTGTAAAGTATATGAACCATATACATACAGAACGATACAGTAAAAAACCTGTTCATGAATCTGCTTATGATATTCTGGTTTTGTCAGGGCTAAAGGATATTCCAAAAGAGACCGGTCAACTTCTAATGTACTATAGATTATTGGAAAAGGCTAAAAAACAGTAGTTTAGTTATTTTTTCTGCTTATCTCGCGGTCTTCTTTCGGGGTAAGGATTATATATAGATCCTCTTTAGGTTTTTTCATTCTGTACTGTTCCCTGGCAAATTTTTCAAGACTCTCATCATCAGTTTTCAGTTCCTGTAACTTCTGACTGTCAATTTCAATCTTTTTCATGTAATACTCCTTTTCATTCCTGAGTTTGTGGAGTGCCCTTAATTCTTTATAGCGCGAGATCAGATTATTGGAATCAAGAAGTAACAACCATATCAGAAAAATAATTATGGTAATAATATATTTATTTCTGAATATTGCTGGGACCTTTTCTATGAACCTGAATCTTTCCATTATTATACAAACCTACAACTTTTTTTTCATCCGCCGCTCATTAGATAAAGCATCTGAACATTGTCTCCTTCCCTTATAAAAGTAGTATCATATCTTTTTTTTGGTATTAATACTCCATTTATCTTTACTATTCTCATCCTGAATGTGAATTTTTTTAATTCAAGCATTTCCTTCACTGTAAGTGATGTAACACTAAATTCCTCTTCCCTGTTATTTAATATTATTTTCATTTAAGTTACTTATTCATCAGTATATCGATAACAGTGTTAGCCTGCATGTTTGCCACAATAGATACTCTTGGAGCTATTGGGGGTAAATCGTCACTGGCTGTTGTTGATTCATCACCGCAGACATAAAGAGTATTGTCAATTTTCCTGTACCTGATTGTATCATTGTTACCCCAGCCAGCAAGTCCGGAACCAATAATAACAGGTATTCCGGGCATTTGCAGCTGGACTGTTTCAACAAGCATCTCCTTCATTTCATTGCTGTCGAAAGCTTCAACGATTACATCACAACCGGCAAAAACAGAGGGGATGTTTGATTCATCGAGCTTCAGGTTGCTGGTTATGATGTTTATTGCAGGATTTATTC
>CAZTXH010000292.1:0-1343 GCA_964617415.1 uncultured Rikenellaceae bacterium
GCTCCCTGCAGAACCTTTTGTTAATTCACCTTTCAGAACGGTTACCGGGGTGAACCTCGATAGAAAGAATGCAGGATAGCTTCCACCGAGAATTCCCGCCACTATTATAATACCTATAAGAGATATTATTACAACAGGACTGTATAATATTGAAAGACTGAACGATTTCCCTGCCAGCATATTAAAGCTGGGGAGTAAAATAATCAGTAGTATAATGCTTATAATTAAGGATATTACTGTCAACACTACCGACTCTGACAAAAACTGTGCTACCAGTGTTGATCGCCTTGAACCTTCAACTTTACGCATACCAACTTCACGGGCTCTTCCTGCTGAACGTGCTGTTGCGAGATTCATATAATTCATTGCTGCTATTAATACCAGGAACAGGGCTATAATACCAAATATATATACATAGGTAATGCTTCCTGTAGGTTCCGGTTCGCCAGGATTCGTTGAATAGAGATGTATCCTGGTAACCGGTTCCATAATATATTCAATCATGATGTCAAGAGGTCCGAATATTGTTTTCATGTGTGCATCATACATGCTCTGCATCTTAGTCTCAAAGGCTTCAACATCAACATTCTCAGGAAGCAGGAGGTATGTAAAAACACCAAAATTACCCCAGCTGCCCAGCTGTTTAGGCAGGTTATTGCGGGCTGCTAATGCATCAAAGCGGAAATGTGAATTGAAGGGTATATCCTCGATCACACCTGTTACCTCATAGCTATCCTCACCGGCAGTTAGGGTTTTTCCAATCGGATCATCATCCCCGAAATATCTTACTGCGATAGTCTCTGTAAGGACAATCTTACCCGGATCCTTAATTGCTGACCTTACTTCTCCCTTAAGTACTTTGTACGTAAATATATCAAAGAGGGTGGAATCTACATAGTAGAAGTTTTCCTCTATATACTCCCTGTCTTCATATTTATACAATGCCCTTGGCATATTAATAAATCTAACGAATGACTCCACTTCAGGATAATCCTGTACAACCTGTGGTCCGAAAGGGATCTGTGCCACATTCCAGGTAAACTGATCATCTGTTTCCGTGATCTTTGATGATACACGGTATATCCTGTCAGCATTCTCATGATACCTGTCGTAACTTATCTCATCAAAGACATAAATAATAAGGAACAATGCACTGGTGATACCCAGTGTAAGACCCAGTATATTCAGAATACTATATCCGTAATGCTTACGGATATGACGTACAGCAGTTTTAAGTAGGTTTTTGATCATAAGAATAAAGGTCAGTTGGATAATAATCTTTAAAAGTAAACCAGATTTTTTTCTGGTAATCTATAATTTGTGAGATTAACTTAACATTAACA
>CAZTXH010000292.1:1353-3463 GCA_964617415.1 uncultured Rikenellaceae bacterium
ATTTCATATTATGCAGTTAATCGTATAAAAGTCTGTATAAATTTTTACAACAAAATGCAACAGAATAGGAACATAAACGTCTTTATAGAGATTGAAATCAGACTATGATAAGAAAATTCCTCCGCCTGTCCTTTCGTAATATCCTGAAACATAAAGGCTTTGCCATACTTAATATAGTTGGACTTTCTATTGGTCTGGCAGTTTCATTGTTAATAGTACTATGGATCCAGGATGAATTGAGCTATGAAAAATACCATCTTAATGCTGAAAACATATACAGGGTTGAAGAAGATCAATTTTACTCAGGTGAAAAATATCATGTTACTGTTACCCCACACCCAAGTGGACCTGTGTGGAAGGAAAAGATCCCCGAAATCAAGGAGCAGGCACGCTATTACAGGCTTCCCAGGATACTGTTCCGCCAGGGTGAAACTGTTTTTTACGAATCCTCCATAAATGCTACCGATTCCGGATTATTTAAAATCTTCACTTTTCCTTTTTTACTGGGTGATCCTGAAACCGCATTACGTGAACCTAATTCAATTGTCCTCACTGAGAAATTAGCCAAGAAATATTTTGGAGAATCAAATCCACTTGGGAAAACAATTACACTGGAAAATAAAACTCAATTCATGGTTACCGGTGTTCTGAAAGATTTACCCAGGAATACACTATTTACATTTGAGGGGTTGATCCCATATTCCTTCCTGTATGAAATAGATGCGGTAAGTGATCACTGGGGCAGTAATTCTATATATACATTCGTGCATTTGGAGAAGGGGAGTGACATTGAAGCCGTCAATAAAAAACTTACTGATGTGGTTCTTGAATATATACCGGAAACAAGAACAAAATATCTCCTGTTTCCTCTTCTGGATATTCATCTGCATGCTCAGTTTGGTTTTGAAATAACCAGAGGACCTGTAATTGTAGTGACAATTTTTGGTATTATTGCATTATTTGTTCTTCTTATTGCATGTATTAATTTTATTAACCTGACAACCGCAAAAGCTTCAGGACGTGCCAAAGAGATTGGTATCAAGAAGGTAACCGGTGCCGGCCAGAAGACTTTGATAAGTCAATTTATGCTTGAATCACTCTTTATGGTAATAATGGCACTGTTACTGGCTTATATACTTATTGGAGTTGTACTTCCCGTATTCAATAATATCTCGGGAAAGAATTTTATCCTTTCCGACCTGTTCCTGATAAAGTATATTTTAAGTATAATTATTGTTGGTATTATTGCAGGTATATTATCAGGTGTATATCCTGCACTTTATCTCTCTTCTTTCAAACCTGCTGCAGTTCTTAAAGGAGAAACCATATCGGGTAAGGGTAATGGCAGACTGAGGCGGATCCTTGTCGTAATACAATTCACACTTTCAATACTTATCGCTGTTGCAGCAACTGTGATGTATCTGCAGATGCAACATCTCCAAAACAAAGCCCTGGGCTTTGATAAAGAGAACCTTCTGTGCATCCCTATGGCCGAAGATATGAAACCCAAATACTATTCACTTAAAAATGAACTGCTTAAAGAGACTCTTATTGAAGGAGTAACTGCAACAATGAGTAATCCGGTAAGAATGGGTAGTAATGCTGGCGGTGCAGACTGGGATGGAAAGGATCCGGAAAAACATGTTCTTATAGGAACAAATGCAATTGATTACGATTATCTTGAAACAATGAAAATGGAGCTTAAATCAGGGCGGGATTTCTCAAGAGAATTCGTATCCGACGTGGCAAAAGATACAACAGGTAATTTCCTGGTAAATGAAGAAGTTGTTAAAATGATGGAGACTGATGATCCTCTAGGTAAAAGATTCCATTTTATGGGTATGGAAGCCAGGATAGTGGGAGTATTGAAGAACTTTCATTTTAAGGGTGCCGATCAGGCAATCGAACCAATGGCTTTTGCCCTTACTGATACAGAATGGCTCAATTATATTCTGATCCGTCTTACACCGGGGAATATTACCGAAGCTCTGCCAACAGCAGAGAGAGTATGGAATACTGTATTACCTGAATATCCATTCGATTATTCCTTTATTGATGAGGATTACAGGAATCTTTTCGGTACTACTATTCGTCTTACAGAGTTATTGAG
>CAZTXH010000293.1:0-2883 GCA_964617415.1 uncultured Rikenellaceae bacterium
CTCTTACCTTTACCAGTACAAAGCCTTCCTCATCATCCCTGTAAGGACCTGTCCACCATGCTGCAGATATGGCTCCCCCTGTAATAAAATGAATATCGTCAATAAAAATATCCTCAACATAATGAAGATGCCCCTGCAAAACCAATTTAAGATTATGGTTCTGAAAAAGATCAATAACTTCCTTTCCATTGATGATTACCAGAGATGAATCATTGGGAATGGTTGTTCCAATGTACTTCTGCGAATTTACTGTTATAAAAGGAATATGTGTGCTTATTACCATGGGTGTTGAAGGATCGGTTCTGGCCAATTCTTCCTTTATCCAGTCTAACTGTTTTTCATCAATCAATCCAATATAACGGTCCTTACCGGTATCCTCAACTGAATTCAATATCATGAATTTCCACCCTTTATGTTCGAAACTGTAGTAGGATTTCCCAATACGGTTTTCAAACATTTTTTCACCGTAATCGGGATGATCAGGATCTGCTCCGCTGCGGCTGTATATACCGTATACTTCATGATTCCCGATTGTATTATATACCGGCATATTTAATGCTTTTACAGTTTCGTTATAAAGATCATATAATGAATCGGCTCTGCTATATCGCTGTGCCAGAGCATCTATGATCAGATCTCCTCCCGTAATTACAAAATCAGGATTAATATCGTTTATCGTATCAATAGCTTTCATAAATCCCTCTACTGCATTATTCTCCGGTTGAAGATGAATATCTGTGATAAATGCAAAGGAGAAGGTTTCAGGCTGTGATTTTTTACCGCATGATGCAGCAAGAACAATAATACAGAATACTGTCAGAAATTTAACTGTGCTCAGGTTAATGTTTCTCATAATATTGTTTTATAGTTTTTGCTGATAAATATAAGTTAATAATCTCTTTCCCTCTTAAATAACGAAATAATATTTTATTACAAAATAGGTACCTCTTTCTTGTATCCAGCATTCGTCATTTTATTGTTTTGTCTTCAGAAATTCCTTGAAATATTTCCTTGCCTGTTTCCAGTTTTCAATATTAATGAAATATTTTATTCGTGGTGGTTCATATTTCCACTCTATGAGTCCTGCCTTTTTAAGTTCACTCAGGTGTTGTGATACTGTCGAATCTGCAAGAGGGATATTCTCCGATATCTCACTGAAATAGCAATTATCATTCATAGCCAGTTTTTTAAGTATTGCCACTCGCGCCGGATGGGCCAGGGCCTTTCCAAATGTTGCCAATCTCCTATCCTGACTACCAAACTGATCCTTCTTTGCATGTGCCATTGATATACTTTTTTCTTTCAGCTTAAATTAAAAAATTAACTAAAATATGTATTTCGTAAATATACGCAAATAAAAGTAATATTTATATCATTCAAAATCTAATCTCAATACTTAACCAAGGATTATTATTATTTAAAGTAATTTTATAAAATCAGTCTTTTACGCAGCGTACAGAATATTTACTGATCTTTTCTGAACCATGAATATCCTCGGTATCTGCTTCTCTTGAAATATCAACCATAGCCCGGCTATTTAAAATCAGATAACTGAAATATTCTGCCTCATTCTCATTATATTCAGTTGATGTCCAGAAATATGCACTTTCATCCATTTCTGTAAATGTTCCTTCATGATTTTGCATTCCACCCAGTTGAATATCAAATGAAACAGGTCCCGAACCGGAGTTCTCATATAATTCATCAACATCAAAATGATTTACCAGTGCGTGAAACTCTGATCCGGAAGGGAGATGCCAGCCATCAGGACATGCTTTCATTGCAGTTTCCCAGTCATATAATACCCCATACCATGGAACATTGTTCGGATTATTATCAAAATAATACGGATCACTTCCCGGTACTATATATTTTAAATTTTCTGCCATCCACATAACACTATTTATAGTAATCGTCCTGTATGTATTACCATCACGCGGATCAGTAAATTTTTCCTGTGCTGCCAGGTTAAGATATGTAATCGCTATTACAAATATCAAAATCGTTCTTTTCATTATCTAATCTGTTTTTTTACATTATTATCTCACCAGCAATAATACTATTAAAATAATCAGCAAAATTAAGCTAACCTTTTAAGAATAACGTTTGAAAAATGAAAATGTTATTAACCCCGTTTTTTTATTTTTAACAACTCTATACATGGATACATTTTATTATTGTTTAACTTTGGGCGCTTTAAAAACAGTAATTCATTACAATGGAGAACAAATATCTAATAAAACCCTATGGCGAAAAACAGATCGCTTTTGATAAGCGATATCTTGAAATGGCACTTATCTGGGCTAAAAATTCATACTGTAAAAGGCGTCAGGTTGGGGCTCTGATTGTAAAAGGTAAAATGATAATCTCTGATGGTTATAATGGGACTCCTTCCGGTTTCGAAAATGTATGTGAAGATGATAATGATGTTACAAAGCCTTATGTTCTTCATGCTGAAGCAAATGCAATCACAAAAGTTGCTAAATCGAATAATTCAAGTGAGAATTCCACTTTATATATAACATCCTCACCATGTATGGAGTGTGCTAAACTTATTATCCAGTCAGGAATAAAAAGAGTTGTTTACTGTGACATGTACCGGATAACTGATGGAATAGACCTCTTAAAACGTGCAGGCATAGAACTAGTATATATAGATCTGGAGAAAGATATTTATGAGCAAGAGTAATTCAAAACGGAGTATTTTCTTTCCTGTGATACTGGCAATAACACTCATTGCCGGTATATTAATTGGTATTTTACTTCCTGACAGGAATGAGAATCCATCCAATGTAAATCTCAGGCTCAGGGCAAATAAGATACAAAGTATTCTTGATATTATAGAATCGAGCTATGATGACTCTGTAAACAAAGAGGAGATAA
>CAZTXH010000293.1:2893-3459 GCA_964617415.1 uncultured Rikenellaceae bacterium
AGATCCTGAAAAATCTTGATCCACATTCGGTTTATATTCCGGCAAAAGACCTTGGACGTGCTAACGAACCTCTTCAGGGTAATTTTGAAGGAATTGGTATTTCTTTCAATATGCTTACTGATACTATTCTTGTTATCAGCACCATTCCGGGCGGCCCTTCAGAAAAAATCGGACTACATGCAGGTGATAAAATCCTGTATGTTAATGATTCACTAGTGGCCGGACAGGGAATAAGTGATGAAGACGTGATGAGTATGCTTAAGGGACCAAGAGGCACAATAGTTAGTGTAAAGATCCTGCGTAAAGGACATAAAGATCTTCTGACCTTTGATATCACACGTGACAAGATCCCTATATATAGTGTCGATGTGGCCTATATGGTCAATGAAAATACAGGCTACATCAAGATCAACAATTTTGCACTGACAACCTATGATGAATTTATGAAAGGCCTTCGTGATCTCCAACAACAGGGGATGAAAAAGCTGATTGTCGATCTGCGTGGCAATTCAGGAGGCATAATGGAAGCTGCAATTCAAATTGCTAATGAGTTTCTCAGTGAAGGT
>CAZTXH010000294.1:0-3437 GCA_964617415.1 uncultured Rikenellaceae bacterium
GAGATACTCCGGGGCCGGATGTTCCGGAATTCGATAACTGAGTTTTTAATCCGGGAATTACCGTATTGATTTCTTTTAGTTCGTTTATTCGCTGGTTCAATGATATCTTTATCTGTAATAGTTCTTCTGCTTGTAATAAAAGAGGATCCAATCTGGAAACAGGGATTCGTACAATTTCTGCAGAAGTCTTATTTATGCTTTCGGTTTTGATGGGGGTACTTTTATTCACGGACTCATAAGTAGATTCTGTTTCTGCAGTTTGGGTTTCCGTAACCTGATCAGACCGTACATCAACTTTATCTTCAGGAGTAACTTCTGTAACCTTTTTCAACTGAATGATAATATCCTGTTGCATCTGTCTTTCAGCAGACGCTTTTACCATACCATCTGCCGATACTAGTTTGGTTAATATCTTAATGGCTTTGAACAGAATGTCGAACAGTTCTTGAGATAAAATGATATCGTTTTTTTTCAGGGCCGAGAACAGGTTTTCCATAGGGCGGCAAATCGATTCTATCTCCTTTTGATCAACAGAACGGGCTGCTCCTTTGAGGCTATGGATTTCGCGAAACAGGCTTTCAACGAGTTCAGTGATTCTTTTTTCCGATGGTTTTTTTTCGAGTTCCGTAAGACCTGCCGATAAAACACGCAAATGCTCAACTGCCTCAATCCTGAATGTTTCCCGGATCCGTTTCAGAAATTCGTCATCCTTTTTATTCATATGATATTCTGCCTTTAAATTTTAAACTGTTCAACAAGTTCTTTCAGTTTTTCCCCTAATCCATGCAGGTTTTTTACCGATTCTTCACTCTGGGTCATACTTGAAGCAGTCTCCATTCCTGCCTGATTAATGTTCTGCATTGCCGTTCCTATCTGGTCCATTCCTACTATTTGCTGCTGGCTTGAGGCGGCTATTTGAGTAGATACCTGGGCAGCTTCTTCACTGCTTTTTGTCAGTATCCGTATTGCTTCCCCTGCCTGCATTGATTTCTGGACTCCTTCCTCAACTGCCTTATTCCCCTGTTCGGTTGCAAGAACAGCTTCACTGGTGGACTTCTGTATATCATTCAGGATATCACGAACCTGTATAGTTGCCTGTTTTGATTGTTCTGCAAGGTTCCTGATTTCCTGAGCCACAACAGCAAAACCCTTGCCCTGCTCACCGGCTTTAGCTGCTTCTATTGCAGCATTGACAGCCAGGAGATTCGACTGATCGGCCAGATCGGTGACAGATGCGATGATACTTCCTATCGACTGGCTCTGTTCACTTAATCTGATAACTGTCTGTGCTATTCTATCCATCTGTTTTCGTATATGATTCATTCCTTCGACAGTTTCATCCACAGCTTTCTGCCCGTTCTGAGATACCTGGGCTACCTCCTTGGTGCTGTCAGACAGATTATTGGCTTTCTGACTGGACAACTGAGCTGCCTGGCGTACCTCTTCGACCGTTGTTGTAGTTTCGGAAATTGCCGAAGATGTTTCTGAGGAACCGGATGCTATCTGTGTCGTCGATGCAAGAATTTCAGAGGAGCTGCTTGCAAGTATGTTCATACCGTCCGTAATTTCTTTCATGTGTTCCCTCAACATTTCGATCATTCCGTTAAATGATTGAATCATTATTCCGAATTCATCCTCCTGTTTCCCGTAAGCGGAAAGTTCTCCGGTCAGATCTTTGGAAGCAATCATATTCGCTGCATGCAAACTCGCCTGTAAAGGTCTTGTAATACTTATGGTTATAAGGAATGAAATAACAATAGTAAGTAAAAGAACTGTTGTCCCGAGAATTAACATAAACAAACGCGAGTCAGCCGCGGCTTTTTCCGCATCCCGGTAAAACATATAACTGCGGTTTTCATTATGAGTTATAAGATCGTCGATATCATTTATCCATTGTCTTTCCGCCCTTCCTGACTTTTGATCCATTAATGTCATTGCTTCCTGGTATTTGTACGCCATTGCAAGGTCAGCTACCTTATTGTTTAACATACGTGATGTGTCTTGAGACACATGAATTCTGTTTATAATAACAAATGACATTGTATCGTCTTCTGCAATTAAACCTTCAAGTTCCTTAAAGTCGCTATCATATAAGTACCTGATAGAATCTATTCTGTACATCATCTCCGATGTTGTCTTACTATCTTTAAACAGTAAAATATCGTGTAAGGCAATAGTAACTTCTCTTGTATAATCAATCATATTATTCGCCAGTTGAAGACGGACATTATTAACATTCATAATACGATCAATATTCACTTTGGTGACTTTAATCTGGTTCAGATTTACAGCGATTATAATAATTATAAAAGCCAGAATAAGACAGTAGCTTAATGCCAACTTTAACCCGATTTTCAAATTTCTAAACATAGTATATTCCTCCGTTTATTTTATTATTAATATTTACAATATTTGATAGATTTTGTTTTATATTCATTCTATTATTCACATATTCAGGAAACTTCTTCATGTACAATTATATTTCTATCACTGAGTAATGTTTCGGGATCAAGAATAATAATACGATCTCCGGTTACTCCTTTCAAATATTCTGCGCCGATACCGGTAATGGTATCAACAGATGCCTGGAGATCCACATCATCGATTGTCTGTATTCCTGTTATAGTATCGGCGAGAATGCCAAATTTCATATTCTCGTTTTGAAGAATGATTACTTTATTGAGCTCTCCCAGCCCTTTTTCAGGCAGGTTAAAGAATTTTTTAAGGTCGACTATCGGCAGTATCTGGCCTCTTATGTTTATAATTCCGAAAATAAATGACGGCACACCCGGTAATGGTGTGTAATCTTTAAGCGGATATACCTCCCTGACAAATCCGGCCCCGACACCGTAGGTTTCTTTTGCCAGCATGAAAGTGACATATCTCCCGGCAGTGGAGGCTGGTTCTTTCTCTCCGGATTCTTTTGCCATCTCAACAGCACGTTTCTTAAGTATTTGCCTTGTCTCTTTTTTCATTTTATATTTTGTGTTTGCATATTGGTAAGGATGATTTTCCTGATATGCCCTACGGATAGTCCTTCCGATTCAGGCAGAATTTCATTATTCGAATATTTGTTTAATAACCTTAATACATTGTCGAAATATTGTTTTGCCTTTTTAATATTTTGCCGGCGGAAGTAAATATTTCCAAGTGCAAAATGTCCCATTAAATAATCAGGATCGATATATATTGTATGCTTCAGGGATTTGATAGCTTCTTCAATGCTATTCATTTCCTGGAGAATTGAAGCCCTTATAAAATATAATCCCGGATCCAGTTTATTCAATGAAATTGCTTCTTCGCAGGCTGAAAGAGCCTCTTTCTGTAATCCTTTATCGGCAAGTGAACGAATGGCGGAAATCTTTTCGGAACCGGATTGCCACGAAGTTACCTGTTCGGGTATTTTCTCCTTCTTTGCCCGGGCATCGGAATGTAGC
>CAZTXH010000295.1:0-3425 GCA_964617415.1 uncultured Rikenellaceae bacterium
GATCAACTGCAAGTACCAGCCTGAAAAGATTTTTTATTTCTTTCTGTTTAAAATATTCTTTTGCCTTTTCAGAAGCCATCTTATCTTCACTATGATCTAATCCTATTATTATAACCGGAAAATCATTTATAATATTTATTTTACTATTATCTGTTACTATCTTTTCTTTTGTCTGATCGGTTGATTTACCGGATGATAAAGTAACAGGAAAAGATCTTCCGGACAGTTCCTCATCAAATTTTTCTGTTCCATCAATTCCAAGTTTGCCACCGAATGCTAATGTGTCAGAGGAATGGTCAAGGATATCCAAAGGTCCTGAAGTGAATACCAGATCATATCTGAAATCTGCATTTTTAAAAACATGATGCGCCAGTTCCCGGTACTTTCGAATATCAATATCACCACTTACCACAATAAGATATTTTGTCAGCATCAACTGACCCGCTCCGTAGAACGAGCCAATGACTTTTCTTCCCTGTCCCGGATATGATTTATTAATTTTTACTATTACCAGATTATGTGCCACACCTGCTTCAGGCATATGAAAATCTTCAATTTCCGGTTGTATGGTTATCTTCAAGGGAGGAAGGAATATTTTTTCCGTTGCCTTAATAAACCAGGTATCTTCATTGGGAGGAATGCCAACAATAGTAGCAGGATATATTGCATTTTTTGAATATGTTATACAGGTAACATGGAATGACGGGTAAAGATCAGCCAGAGAATAGAATCCTGTGTGATCACCAAATGGGCCCTCCATAATAAGTTCTTCATCCGGATCAACATAACCTTCAATAACTATATCAGCATCACAGGGTATCCACAGGTTATTTGTTATACACTTTACCAGTTTCACTTTTTTCTTCCTCAGAAATCCTGCCAGAATATATTCATTAACATTTTCAGGTAGTGGAGCGGTTGCTGCATAAGTATAAACAGGATCACCTCCAAGGGTAATTGAGACAGGCATTTTATGGCCTGATTTCTTCCATGCTTCAAAATGCCGGGCACCTGTTTTGTGAAGCTGCCAGTGCATTGCAGTAGTCTTTTTATCAAGTATTTGCATCCTGTACATACCCACATTTGTCTTACCTGTCTCAGGATGTTTTGTGTGTACCATTGGGAGTGTAATAAAACGATCGCCATCATGAGGCCAGCATTTCAGAACCGGTAATATAGCCAGATCAGGATCTCTTATTATAACCTGCTGACATTTACCCTTCCCATTGATATGTGAAGGCAGGATATGCGAGATACTTTTTGCTGCTGAGATCTTTTTTAATATGTTACTATGAGGAAAATCGAGCAATGACATTATATCGCCGGATATTGAAACTAATTCCTTTCTGCCAAGGGCCATTGCCATACGGGTTTCTGAACCAAAAGCATTGATTAGCAGAGGGAATCTGGTTCCCGTATTTTCAAAAAGAAGGGCTTTACCATGGTTTTTATTAACCCTGTCGGCTACTTCAGTTATTTCGAGTATGGGATCGACAAATGTTTTTATCCGGTAAAGTTCCTGATATTTTTCAAGATCAGTGATAAAATCTGCAAGTCCGTTATACGGCATAGTCATAGCGGTTAAGGACGATAGTCAAAGATAAAAGATAAAAATAAATAAAGAGATAAGATTGCTTCTCCTGACTCTGTCGGGAGAAGCAATGACAATTATTAAAATAAATTGTATCCTCCGGATTTTTGAGGTATGTCACCCATACAGAGGGGTGTGGGGTGGGTAATAATAAAAATCCCCTCCTTGGAGGGGTTTGGGTTGGGTTCATAATACCCCAGCTATATAAAACAATAATGGGAACTATTCCGAAGATTAGTTCCCATTCACCGTAAGTGACCGAAGCCTCTAACGGCGTCGGGTTACTGTTATTCTGACCGGCTGCATTCTTCCGCAGAGCGGGATCCTGCAACCCATGGCTTTCCGGTTTTGCTTTTTACGGCAGAACCTTCCGGCTTTCCTTTTGTTCCCACTTAACAGCAGGACATTCCGGGAAGAAGTGTCGTTCAGGCTCCGTCACCATTTCCCGAAGGTTATGGTTTCGGTTTCAGATCACTCCAGGCCGAAACCCTTTGTTTTCTGAGGCCCTGTGACTCAATCGCTGAAAGAACGTTTCCGGTTTTCGGCGATCTACTGAACATCGGGAACTTGTGGTTCCTTAGTTCAGACTCCGGCTCTCTTGATACGCAGACCCGAAAGTCTGAATGAACCGGATCGTGTTTCAATTAAGTAACCCTTTCCGGTTCCGTATCTTTCGAGCAGCCTTTTATCGCTCACCCGATAGATCAAAAGTAAATCAAGAATCAAAAAAAACCAACTTTATGAATCCCTTATTGTAAACGCAATATAAACATGAGTTATTAACAATTGTTAATAACTATGGTCAGCTTCATGTACCCATCCCCCATGCTCTGAAAATAAGATAATTCCTCCTCTTTACGAAGTGTATGGGTGACATACATGGTATACAGGGGGTGAGTACTTGTTATCCTATTTCTTATACCCATAAACAGCCAGTTCTCCAAGTGTCTCCTCAATCCTGAGTAACTGGTTGTATTTTGCCATCCTGTCGGTACGGCTACACGATCCGGTTTTTATCTGTCCTGAATGTGTTGCGACAGCTACATCAGCAATGGTTGAATCTTCCGTTTCACCCGACCGGTGTGATACAACCGTAGTATAACCGGCTTTATGAGCCATTTCAATACATGCTAGCGTTTCAGTAAGAGTACCTATCTGGTTTAACTTGATAAGTATTGAATTAGCACAATCCAATTCAATACCTTTTTTCAGATAATCAACATTTGTTACAAATACATCATCGCCAACGACCTGACATTTATTTCCAATTCTGGTATTCAGCATTGTCCAACCTTCCCAATCGCTTTCAGCCATTCCATCCTCAACAGAATCTATCGGATATTTATTTATAAGTTCTTCAATATAATCAACCTGTTCTTTGGAAGTTCTTTTGGCACCCTTAGATCCTTCAAACTTTGTATAGTCATACATTCCTTCCACATAAAACTCAGAAGCGGCACAATCGAGAGCTATAGTTAAATCCTGTCCGGCTTTATAACCGGCAGCAGCTATTGCTTTCAATATTGTTTCAAGAGCATCCTCAGTACCGTTAAGATCCGGAGCAAACCCACCTTCATCACCAACAGCAGTACTCAATCCTCTCTTCTTAAGAACCTTTTTTAATGAATGAAATACTTCTGCACCCATCCTCAGGCCTTCTTTAAAATTGGGAGCACCAACAGGCCTTATCATAAATTCCTGGAAGGCAATAGGTGCATCAGAATGAGAACCTCCGTTTATAATATTCATCATAGGTACCGGAAGAACGACTGAATTTATGCCTCCAATATATCGGAAGAGTGGTAGTCCATGAAGTGTGGAAGCAGCCTTGGCA
>CAZTXH010000296.1:0-3425 GCA_964617415.1 uncultured Rikenellaceae bacterium
TTATACGGATTTTTGCTCTGTGATTATCCCGTGTTCCTCTATGCTCCCCGTGGTAATAATTTCTTACCTAATAAGATTTGGATTAATTACATCAATGCTTTACAATAAGTTGATTTGTGTAAGTGTTCTTACCGTCAGTTACTTCAACAATATAAGTCCCGTCCTTTAGATTTGATAATTGGATATTGAAGGTCTTTCCGGTTCTTTTCATTGTTAATAATAGGATACTCTGGCTACTATAAATGTTCACAGTATAAGTTACAGGATTATTTGTATCTTCTGATAGTTCTTCATCTATAACTGTTATAGTTAAATAATCTGATGCAGGATTCGGATATAAAGTAAAACTAAGTGATTTCGAGCATCCGTATGTCTTTTTTGTTAAGTAGAAAGCTGAGTTTCCACAAGTACCACATGAGTTAGTGGACGTGACTGTTATTGCTACACTACTAAGGTAAGATGGAAATGTAAAATCCAGTTCATTTGTACCAACAAAATAAGTAATACCTGGAGGTACTGACCAAACAGCGGTACCAGCACCTTCTCTGACCGGTGTAACTGTCAGATAATGATCACCCGGGCAAATTGCCATTCCTGTATAATAAGTACCACCATCAACTTTTTTATTAGTTATTACAGGCTTCCCTACCCAGAAACTTTTAGTTGGAGTAGTAGCAACCTCACCGCTGGGTGTTGTTATTTGTCGAGATGAGCCTGGGTTCCGGAGGAGGGGCTGAAGCAATGACTTCCGCGGAGATTTCCTCCAGATCTTTCTCCTTTGCATACAGGTAATATTTTTCTCCGGGAATGAATACAATATTATCGGGAATTCTCAGGTCTTCTATGTTTTTTATGGTTGAATCGCAATGATAAGAGAATAATTCACCGCTTGAGGAGGATATGGAGAAAGAGAAGTCCCTTAATGAATCATTGATTTCATCTTTATATTCCGACTGAAAAGACTTTTCAAACGAAATATGACGCAGTGTTGTGTCGTCGATATCTATTATTCCTATGCTGCAGAGTTTTTCAGGTAAATCGGGTCTGTAAAAGATTTCGGGACTTTCACAGCGGGAAATGAATACCGGAAATAATACAGGAATAATAAAGTACAATATTCTTGTATGGTGCCTTCTTTTCGGGAAAGCAGCTTTCAGGTTGTTGGTTCCGGTTTTAATTACTGATAAATCCATTGAGCTGAAAAATAAGGTTGTTATGGGATGTGATCCGGTCTGGAATGTTCTTTTGAGATATTCCTCAGAAATTTCAGGAAACTTTCAGAAATCTTCAATTCAATGTTATTTTTCAGGTAAATTTTCCTGGTCTTGTTTTCCAGGCAACGAATATATCTGAGGTTTACAATTGTCGATTTGTTGCATCTGTAGAATATTTTGTCGCAGTATTTTTCTTCCAGGTAAGCCAGGCTGTGATATACTTTAATACCCGAATCGCCTTCAACGGTTATACATTCCACGTTATGGCCGTCCGCTTTAAACAGGACAATTTCATCATAATCGAAATAATGAAATCCGGTGGCTGTTTTAAGTGCAACAGGTTTAAGAGATTTATCTGACAATTCTTGCATGATCTTACTAAAATTTAACAGTTAATGTCAGTGAAGGCATGACCGGGAAGAGAGAGATATTTTTGAAATAATAACATTTCTCATTATCGTCAAAAAGCATTTTTAAGTAGAAAGTGTTTTTCCGGTTATATACATTATAAACATCTGCATCAATAAATATTGAACCCCATCTCAGGTTAAAACTTTGTCTGAATGAGATATCGAGCCTGTGATAATCGAAGTACCTGATGTTGTTTTTTGTTTCGAAAAACTCACCATATGATGTTTCGTGCATATAAATAGTAGCCGGAACACCTGACTGGTAAATAAAATTTAGTCCGAAACTTGTCTTTTCCTTAAGGTAATATTTAAGGGAAAGGCTTATATTATGGGGACGGTCGGCAGTAGATGGTATCCATATCTTTCCTTCGGGTGTGTACCAGTCTCTTTTCGATCTTGAATAGGTATAGCTTACACTGCCTCTTATTTTACTGGTTCTTTTTATGAAACTTGCTTCCAGTCCATACGCTCTTATGGTTACTTTATCGAGCATGTCGGCAAATGTAGTGTCGAATATAAAACTGGCTCCCGGTGTAAAATCTGTCATCCCGGATGTTTTCTTAAGATAGTAATCGAGGTTCCATGAGAAATCATTATCGATTTGTCCCATAAAACCTGCAGAAATAATATCGGAGATCTCAGGGCCGAATTCTTCATAAAGAGGAAGCCAGAGCATGGTTCTGAGTCCTGCATTTGATCCTTCAACGGCATGGTCATTCTGACTGAGTCTTACATAATTGATGTGAGGTGAAAACGGGCTTCCGGGATTATACGAAAGCCTCAGCCTCGGTTCTGCAGTAAAAAAGTTTGTATTCCTGATAATTATATTTGATATTCTTAATCCTGCATCGATCTGAAGTTTTTCTGCCGGGAATATCGTTGCCGAAAAGAAAAGAGATGATTCATTTATCAGATCGTCGCCTCCCATGTCATTCCTGGTTTCTTCTTCATCAACCGTATTTATCGCATAGTTATTAGATATAAATGATCGGAACCTGTCGGATAATCCCATTGTAACTGTTGTTTTATTAAAGTTACGGCTTGCAGTAACTGCCAGACCAATGTTGATAATTACAGGAGAAAATGAATAGAGCGTACACGAAGAGCCTATTTTTTGGGTGACATTTACGAATTTCTCACATTCTGAGTATATTTTGCGACCGGTTACAAGTCTGTTGTAATTCAGATTTATTATCCATTTCAGCCGGCTGTTAACCGGAAGCTTCCACCGGAGAGCATGTACCATGCTGTTCCAGCCGGTTGCCATACTGTCAATGTATTTAAACAGAGTATCGTCATTTTGTGCGACACTTTTTGTTTCATCTTTACCATTATCATAATTACCGAAAAACAGGTAGCTGATCTCACCCGCTTTTGGTGAGTCATGTGAAATTTTCACAAATGAATCGTAGAAAGAATAATCATCCGGGGGAAGAAAATTACCGACATCATCCGGGACTATTTTTTTAAGAATAGGTGCATAAATGGAATAATTCCCTCTTTTCAGTCCTGCTGTAATATCAAGGTTTATTTTTTTAACAGGGACATCCAGCATTATTCCTGACGAAAGAAGTCCGAGCCGTATTTCCGTGACAACGGTATCGGTTCGCGGTTTTCGGAATTCAAGGTCTATTACCGATGATGCCCCGCCGCCTATGCCGGGTGGAATGTAATCCTTATAAAGTTCGGCACTTTCAAGGAAATCGAGATCATAAGGGGAGACAATACCTAACAGGTGACCGGGAAGGAAAAAATAACATCCGTTTGATAAAATGATATTTTGTCCGGGCCCCCCACCTCT
>CAZTXH010000297.1:0-3415 GCA_964617415.1 uncultured Rikenellaceae bacterium
GTGATACCCGTGTCATATGACACGGGTATCACTCCTGAGAAATACCCTAAGAGCTGCAAAAAACAGAAGATAAACGTGTTAATTGGTTAATCCTTTCTATTCAGGTAGCTCAATACCTATAAAGTATAAATCAAAACCTCCCTGGCCACCCGGCCTGTTCGAAGAGAAGAACAAAAGATAATTTGTAAATTCATTGTGGTACCAGATCCTCGGTCGAAACTCATCAGAAGAGCTATTTATATCGGGTCCGAGGTTAATGGGAGAATTCCATTTCCCATTCCTGAAAATAGAATAGTAAAGATCATATCCCCCCATGCCTCCCGACCGGTCTGAAGCAAATAACATCACATTCCTGAAAACGAGTGGACATTTTTCCTGACTGGTACTATTTATACTGTCGACTTTTTCCGAAGCAGAGTAATCGCCTTCCAGCCAGATATCAATTTCGGTTTCTTCGGGAATGGTCTTGTAATAGATATCATAATTACCCTCAGCATCCGATGAAAAATAAGCCGTATCATGTTGTGAGTCGAAGCAGATATATGCTTCATTGGCAGATGTATTAATCAGATTGGCAGGATAGGGACCATATATTTCAGGTACTGTGTTATAAACAGGCCTGTTCTTGAGATAAAACAAATCAAGATCTCCACTGCTGTTTTCAGATGTTGTTATGAGATATTCATATCCGTCAACCGTGCTGAAAAGGCTGTAAGGTCCGAAATCATTACTATCGGTTTTTGCCTTATCAATAAGGGCTGATAAAAATAATACATTACTTATGTTACTTTCATAACCAAATGATCCTGTCGTCTGATCAAAAATGAAGGATATCATTCCCTGTTCAAAGTCATACTGGCCTCCTGAACTTACCCTGTTGGTCGAAAATATTATATATATTTCACCATATAGCAAGTAACAATCAGTATTATAATCATCATAAGGAGAGTTAATGCCGTTAAGATTAAGGGCAGAATCAGGAAATTCTCCATATTCATAGACTATAGGATTGCTTTCTTTTTTACATCCCGATATACAGGTTAAGATGAGTAACATTCCTGCAACTGTAAACGGGGCTATTTTCATAAAATTCCTTCTCATGTATCAGTAGTTTTTCTCAAAGATCCTTATGAGCTGACATATTGATCTGTTCAGATATAATAAAACGTAAAGATATTAATAAAAAGTATTATAACTATGAAATGAAAAACCGGGTTAAGTTCCCGGTTTTTCTGAGGTAGAATTTAGGTTAATTCTAGGGTAAATTGGGTATAGGGTATTAATTCCTCTTTTATAAATCAAAGATGAATATTTTATGCAGGAGGTTGCGTTAGAGAGATAAAAAAACGGAAAAAACATTTTTATTGTCGTATTATATTGAAAATTAAATGTTTGAAAAAAGGTACAATTGTTAATAATTGATTATTAGCTAATCAACCCTTGTTAAAAATAGTATTATTTTTGTGAAATTATAATTATTTGTGATGGAAGAGGAAAAGTACGGATTATCATATGAAGATGAGATAAAACAGGCTGTTTTGAAGTTCGAGAGGATGAGGAATAATAATGAGAATTATTTTTTTGATGTAATTGAATTTGAGTCGATTATAGATTATTATATAGAGAATAACAATTCAAATAAAGCTTATGAGGCAGCAATACTGGCTACAAAACAACATCCCAAATCTGTCTCAATACAGCTAAGAAAAGCAAAAGTGCTGCTCGATAAAGGGAGAGCTGTTGAGACTCTTAACATTCTCAGGAAACTCGAAAATATTGAACCCGGGAATCATGAGATATATATTGCCAAAGGAACTGCTATGGGTATTCTTGGTGATATCCAGGGAGCCAGGAAGATGTTCGATTATGCCCTGGAACTCGATTCGGATGAATATGAAAATATTCTCTTTTCTATAGTCTCAGTATTACAGAACCTCAATTATTATGAACATCTTATTCCATATCTCCTGAAATTAATTGAAAAAGAACCACATTTCAAGGCTCACCTGTATGACCTTGCTTTTGCATATGAAAAAACGGAAGATTTCAAAAACAGCATTAAGTACTATTTGAAATACCTTGAGGATGAACCGTTTTCAGATAGTGCCTGGTATAACCTGGGTATAATATATAATAAAATAGAAATGCCTGAAAAGGCCATCGAAGCCTATGATTATGCTTTGGCCATCAATAGTCAAAACTCCTTTGCTCTTTTCAATAAAGCCAATATCCTTTATAACCTTGAACGTTATTTCGAAGCAATACCTGTCTATGTCGAATATCTTGAATTTGAAGATGAGAGTGTTGAGGCTATGACATATCTGGCAGAGTGTTACGAAAAAATCAATGAGATAACGCTTGCAAGGAAATATTATCATGATGCACTTGAGCTGGTTCCCGAATTTGCCGACCCATGGTTCGGACTTGGAGTTATAGAGCTAAATACCGGGCATGCAGAAGATAGTCTGATATTTTTCAGGAAAGCCGTTAAACTTGATGATGAAAATCCGGAATTCTGGTATCTTCTTGGTAAAGCCCACTATGCCCTGGGAGAGAAAAAGTCAGCACTGAGGTGTTTCAGGGAAGCACTGAAACTAGATGCCTATTATGGAGAGGTTTGGTCTGATCTGGGAGAAATTATTGTCAAGGAAAACCTAGCTTCCAGAGCAATACATTACTTTGAACAGGCTTATAAAATTACAGGAGATGTCCCCGGTATTAATTTCCTTCTTGCTTCATTTTACCTGCGGACAAAAACTCCGGAAAAAGCCGTGATCCATATGAACCTGGCATTGGATACCGATAAGGGCCTTTACAAGGAATTTGTTGATCTTTTCCCATCAGAACTGCTTACTACAGGGATAATAAGACTTCTTGAGAAAAATGACCTTATTTGAATATCTAATGATAAAATTAATATCCTGCAAAACCTTAATATTATTTTAACCATGAAAACAGTTCTGCCATATTTACCCGATCGTCCTCCTAAACCCAGGGATTACGGACTTACAATGGTCATGGATAAAGGACTAAGTCTCAGAGAAGCTGAAGATTTTATGTCGGTCGGTTCCGAATATACCGATTATGTTAAACTGGGATTCGGGACATCTTTGATAACTCCCGGATTCAGAAAAAAGACTAAGATTTATAAGAAAGCAGGAGTAATACCCTATTTCGGAGGGACTCTTTTCGAAGCCTTTATTGTAAGGGATATGTTCAAAGATTATATTAATTTCCTTGATGAATGCGAGATAGAACTTGTAGAAGTATCTGATGGTTCCTACGACATTGACCATTCAGAGAAACTCGATTATATAAGGGAACTTTCAAAGAGGGGAACAGTAATATCCGAAGTGGGTTCTAAAAAGAAAGAAGTAGTATATTCTCCCGATCAATGGGTTGCAATGATGCGTGC
>CAZTXH010000298.1:0-3415 GCA_964617415.1 uncultured Rikenellaceae bacterium
ACGATCGCCGGTGGGACGCGAACCTGTTCCTTCTTCAGGTCCTCCTCCGGGCCAGTGTTTTATCATCGCATTTACACTGTTATAACCCCAGCCGTCAGCAATAACTGTTTCTTCACCTGAGGTCTGAAAACCATCAACATATGCTCGGGCCATGTCTGCAGATAGCTGTGGACTTTCTCCGAAGGTACCACTGACTCTGCTCCACCTCGGTTCAGTGGCCAGATCGATCTGAGGCGATAAGGCTGTTGCAATACCAAGTGCACGGTACTCTTTGGAAGCAATATCACCGAACAATTTTACGATAGCAGGATCGAAAGTAGCAGCCATTCCCAATGAACCTGGCCACATGGATATCTGTCCGGCTGAACTTACATTATATTCTGCTGTTGACATTGCCCGGTGTCTTGGGTCAGAGCTGTTGTTGGCAGGAATACCCAGACCAATGCCTTCACATAATGCTTGAACATTATTGTTCCATATAGCTGCTATTTCAGGACTTTGTACAGATGTTACAAGGACATGCCGCAGGTTATCCTCAGTAAGGAATTTAATCTGCTGATCAGTTAGGTCAGAAGCTTTTGCACCACTCTCATTAAATGGTTTATCATTATAAGTAGCTCCGCCAAAGCGTCCACTCGATCCGGATGGTATTGACTGGTGAGCACTATATAACATGAGCCCTGCTATCTGTTCTATGCTCATTTTGGATGCAAGGTCTTTTGCCCTTTCATCTGCACTAAGACGCCAGTCTTCGTAAGGATCAAGCTCGTTATTCTTATTAAGATCTTTAAATGCAAATCCCTTATCAATAAGCAGAACAACTCCTGATGTTGTATCATAACCAAGGGTTTGGCCACCTTTATTGATAACGGTCATTACAGATCCTCTTCCGGTTTCGCTCCATTTTTTACAACTGCTCATAGTAATGCTTACTACAGCAATTAAAATCATAAAATAGAATACAGATTTTTTCATATTGAAATCATTTATTTGGTTATATTTATTTAATTAACGATTTACACGTGCATTTCCTTTCCAGATATTCCAGATCTGTTCCTCATCTGCAGGCTGACAGTAATCAGTAATCATAGTTGTTGCAAGGGCACCCGTTGCCCATCCGAATTGAATCCATTTATCAGGATCCCAACCTTTAAGTATAGCATAGAGCAGACCTCCAACGAATCCGTCACCTCCACCTATACGATCAAGAACACAGATTTCTCTTGGTTCTACTACATGCCAGTTTTCAGATTCATGCATGACAGCTCCCCAGAGATGTGTATTGGCATTTATTACCTGCCGGAGTGTGGTAGCAAAAACAGATGCATTGGGATATAATTTTCTAGTTTTACCTATCATTTCTCTGAAGTTTTCAATCTGTGATGCGATATCCTTTCCTTCCTTTTCAGGGCCAGTAATACCCAGACACAGTTGAAAGTCTTCCTCGTTACCCACCAGAATATCAGCAATACCTGCAATTTCGTTAAAAACAGCATAGAGCTCTTTCTCACGGTTTTTCCAGAAGCTTGCACGGTAATTAAGATCAAAGGAGATAAGTGTTTTATACAATTTTGCTGTTTTTGCCAGTTCAAGGCAGAATTTACTTGTATCAGGGGACAAAGCACTGATAAGTCCTGACAGATGCAGGATCTGAACGCCCTCCTCACTGAAAATTCTTTGAAGATCAAAATCTTTTGTATTAAGTGTCTTGCCAACTTCTCCGGTACGGTCATTATGGACCCTGGGCCCACGTGAACCATAGCCACTGTCAGCAATATTGAACTGGTGACGATAACCCCAGGGACCTCCCTGTTCAACCTCAATCCCCTCAACAGCCATATGACGACTGGCAAGATTATCTTTTATTAACCTTGCAACAGGGCTCTCCTTTACAAAGGTTGTAAGGACTTTGACGGGCAGACCAAGGTATGATGAAATACTTGCCACATTTGTTTCCGCACTGGTAACCTGCATGTGGAATGTATCGCTGCAGTATACCGGCTGTCCATTAGCAGGTGTGATACGTACTCCCATGCTTGTAGGTACGACAAGTGCCCATCTGGCATTTTCCCTGGATTTTATTTTCATTGTATGGTTTATTATTCTGTTAGAAATATACCCTCTACTCATTCAACCTCATTCAACTCTCTTTAACTCCCTTCAACCTATTTCAACCTATCCTTTAGTTCTTTTCCTGCTTCTTCAAATCCCGGTTTATTAAGCAAGGCAAACATATTCTTCTTATATGCCTCTACTCCAGGCTGATCAAAGGGATTAACGTCGAGGATATACCCGCTTACAGCACATGCCAGTTCAAAGAAATATATCAATTGTCCTATATTATATTCATTAAGTTCAGGAACATCAATGGTAATTACCGGTACCTCTCCGTCATTATGGGCCAGTATTGTTCCCGTTTCAGCATTTTGATTCACTTCTGAAAGTCTTTTCCCTGCAATATAGTTCAGTTGATCAGCATCTTCTTTCTCCGTGGGAATTGTTAATTTAGTAGATGGATTACCAACTGAAATGATTGTCTCGAACAAAATCCGTTGTCCCTCCTGGATATACTGACCAAGTGAATGAAGGTCTGTGGTGAAATTAACTGATACAGGAAATATTCCTTTCCCTTCTTTGCCTTCACTCTCACCAAACAGTTGTTTCCACCATTCGGCAAGGTACTGAAGTTTGGGTGTGAAGCCTACAAATATTTCTATTGGCCTGCCTCCTTGCAGTAAAAGGTTACGGGCAGCAGCATACATAAGGACATGATTTTCCGAGGCATTTTTATTATGTCGTGTTACTTTTTCCATTGCCTGTGCTCCTTTTACTAATGCTTTGATATCCAGTCCACTGACAGCAATTGGTAGAAGTCCTACCGGAGTTAATACTGAATAGCGTCCTCCTATATTGTCGGGTATGACAAATGTTTCATATCCATTAATCTCGGCCAATGATCTCAATGCTCCCTTAGTACTGTCAGTTATAGCAATTATCCTGTCAGCTGCAATTTCTTTTCCGACTTTTCTTTCAAGCTGATCCTTGAGAATTCTGAAAGCTATAGCAGGTTCTGTAGTCGTTCCTGACTTTGAAATGACGATAATTGAATAATTCCTTGTTTCAAGAATTTCCAGGAGATCTGACATATAATCCTCACAAATGTTTTGCCCTGCATAAAAAATCTCATGATGTTTTTTTGATTTAAGCAGTGAGGAAAATGAATGTGATAATGCCTCAATGACTGCTCTGGCCCCAAGGTATGAACCTCCTATACCTATCACCACAGTCGTATCTGATACTGATCTCAGGTGATGGGCAGTTTTTTCTATCCTGTCAAGCTCCGGTATAATATCATAAGGAAGTGAGAGCCATCCAAGGAAATCATTCCCAGCTCCTGTTGCTTCATTCAGGGTAT
>CAZTXH010000299.1:0-3414 GCA_964617415.1 uncultured Rikenellaceae bacterium
CGAGCTTGCGAGCTCAGCGAAGCTAAACAAGAATGAAAATACTTGTCACATGTGGATTCTCCCGCTGTGCGGGACAAGCTATGTGACCTTTTAAATCAAAATTATTTACACATGAAAAAGTTTATTAGCCTTCTGATTATTGCATTTTTAAGCACCATTTTGGGTATCAGTCAGACTACCATTGATCTCACCTGGTTTGGTCAGGCGACTTTCGTGATGAGTACGGGTGATGGAGTAAAAGTCATGATGGACCCGGTAAATCCAAGTATGATAAAAGTGGAAATACCGGATGCCATTGACCTGGTCACGGTATCACATGAACATGGTGATCATAATTATGTTGCACTGGCAAAGGGAAATCCGGTTGTTATACATGGACTTGACGGAACTGATTACGCCAAGGTTGATCAGGTTGTAAAAGGCATACATGTTCGTACAGTCGGATCATTTCATGATAAACAGGAAGGGAGCCAGCGCGGTAAGAACGCAATTTTTATTTTTGAATTACCAGACCTAAAAGTCGTTCATCTTGGCGACCTCGGACATGTACTCAATAAAAACCAGATTTCTGCTATTGGGGCGACAGATATCCTTCTGATACCGGTTGGAGCCGGACCCACAATTAATCTCCCGGGAGCAATTGAAGTCATTAAGCAACTAAAATCCAAAGTTGTAATTCCAATGCATTATTCGCCTGCAGATACACCTGAAGGTGGTTTCAGGCTGGGGACAGTTGAAGATTTTATTAAGGAGGTGGGTTCTTCTTATGATGTTAAATATTCGGGGCATACAGAAACATTTTTTGCGGGCGAGCTTCCTTCAAAAACAATCATAATGGTTATGAAAATGACGGAATAATAATAAATGATTCCTGAATCTGATAAAAATAAGACGAATGAAAAACTATCGTAATTCAAAGATCACAGTACCGTTAATGGCTATGGCCGGTACACTTACAGTATCAGCCTTTAGCCAGGCTGCAAATTCCCAGAAGCCTTTTAATGTTCTTTTTATCGCCTCCGACGATATGAGCAGCGATCTGAATGCTTTCGGTAATCCTGCTGTGCATACACCTAATTTTGACAGGCTTGCCAAAATGGGTGTCATCATCAACCAGGCCTATAACCAGGCTCCGTTAAGCGCTCCAAGCCGGGCATCACTGATGACCGGGTATCTACCGGATAAAGCAGGAGTATATGACCTCCATGGCAGCTTCCGTGATAAAAATCCGGATGCAGTGACACTGGCACAGATGTTTAAAAACAATGGATACTATACCTGTCGTATAGGAAAAATATTTCACCAGGGCGTTCCCAGCGGTATCGGACAGCCCGGACCTGATGACCCGGACTCCTGGACAATTACATATAATCCCATTGGTAAAGACAGAACTGATGAATACAGGCTTGTGATGGATGCACCCATACTGGGGACATACCTGGCAATGGATTGCAATGATGATGAGCTCACCGATGCCATTTCAGCGAATGTTGCCATTAGTATCCTGCGACAGCGTACCGGACACGGAGGAAATAATGCATACGGGAGTTTCCCCGCAAGACCAAGCACCCAGCCTTTCTTCCTGGCAGTAGGATTTTATCGTCCACATATTCCATATATGGCGCCGAAAAAATATTTCGACATGTACCCGCTGGAGGATATCCAACTGCCTGAAACCCGTGAAGATGATTGGGATAACAAGCCTGATGCTGCAGCCTGGGTACTTCCATTAAATGGTGGCACCACCGAGGAACAACAGCTTAAGGCCATCCAGGCTTACTATGCATGTATAACGTTTGTTGATGCCCAGATCGGGAAACTACTGGACGGGCTGGAGGAATTTGGTCTGCTGGATAATACGATCATCGTATTCTGGAGCGATCATGGATATAATCTGGGCGAACACGGACAATGGCAAAAACAGACACTGTTTGAAAAATCATCAAAACAGCCGTTGTTGATCTCTATCCCGGGTTATACAAAAGGAGACGCCACAGATGCAATTGTACAGATGGTGGATATATATCCTACTCTTGCAGATATAACAAGTCTGGATGCCCCGGATGACCTTGATGGACACAGCCTGGCACCACTGTTAAAAGACCCGGATGCTGAATGGCACTATCCTGCATTTACCCTGCAGGCCAGGACACTTAATCCCTATGCGCGTGAAGGTCAGTCGAAATACAGCTTTAATCCGAATGTCAGATCCGAGAACCCAACGATATACGGACGGTCTGTAAGGATTGAAAGGTATCGTTATACTGAATGGGATGAAGGGAGGAAAGGAGCAGAACTTTATGATTATGAAACCGATCCCAATGAATTCAACAACCTGGTTAATGACCCGGAATATAAGGATCTGGTTGAGAAACTTAAGGAAATTCTTCATTCAGGTTATAAGAGTAATTAGTAGTAATTAATAGTAATTGGGCAATTCCATACATCTGGCGGCTTGCGAAGCAGGCTGAAGATATTTTAATATATACAAATTGAATTATGGCATATAAAACTACACTGGTAATTATTATATTAGTCTTTTTGTTTATCGGCTGCAGTTCAAATCAGAATAACAAAAACCGGAACCAAAAGCAGGTGTCCACTGGAAATGTAAGTATGCCAGCATCTACGGATACCAGGCTACACCAGGCTGCTATGGATGGTAATAAACCGGAAGTGATGAGATTACTGGACGAAGACATGGATGTTAATATGAAAGACCCGGATGGACGTACTCCTATGATGTATGCATCATTTAACGGACATACTGAAATAGTAAACGAGCTACTGAAAAAAGGCACAAAGGTAAATCTGCGTGACAACTATGGCAGAACAGCACTTATGTTTGCCTCTTCAGGACCATTTCATGAAACAGTGAAACTTCTCCTTGTAAACCAGGCAGATCCGAATATGGCAGATGGTGAAGAACAATATACAGCACTTATGTATGCTGCAGCAGAAGGTCACCTGGAAGTAGTAAAAGCACTGCTTGACAATGGTGCTGACCCGACATTAAAAGATATTGATGGTGATGATGCTGTAACCTTTGCACTCAATAACGGGCACAAAGAGGTGGCTGATCTGATAAAGGCTTTTATCGATGGCAATAATTAGACTGAAATATTATAATCAAAAACAATACTAAAGCCAGAAGTTTTACATCGGCTTGCATCAATATTGCTGTTGAAAAAGGCATTATTGAAGATTCAGTGAATTTTTTCCTTTATTGAGGATATAACTTTTTCCTTTCCAAATAAAAGTTCCTTCAACATTATCCGGTAATTCAATTTCTGCAATCGGTGTTTTACCTTTTAAATTATATTGAACTGAAATCTTACCGTTGGGATGAGGCATTTCTCCACTAATTTGCTCAATTGATCCCAAATGTGGTTCGATTTTAACTTTGCTGAAATA
>CAZTXH010000300.1:0-3401 GCA_964617415.1 uncultured Rikenellaceae bacterium
GGTCTATACCCAGGTCAAGACGTTCAGCTTCCCTCAGGGTATGTGTGAACATTTTCATCCATTCAGGAGAAAGGTAATCGATGAATTTGTTTTCCTGTCCCCTTACTCCGTAAATGGCAGTGATCTCCAAACCTCCCAGTCCGGCTTTACTGTATTTTTCCATACTAGCCGTAATATCCTCGGGTGACACAATATTTCCGGGCCACCACCAGCGGGTCCATGGCTTATTCTCACGTGTCACATCAGGCCAAAATAGCTGCGTCTTCTGTGGTAAGGCGATAAGGCAATGTAAAAACAGTAAGATGACAAACAGCGATTTAACTCTCATGTCATAATCAGACTTTTAGGAAGATTTTCTTTTTATACAGGAAATATAGAAATACCCACCCTACTGTAGTTACACCGACAGCCTCTATAAAAGGAGCCCAGACCTCGGGAAGAAGATCAGTAAAACCGTTGAAGAAAAATCCCGAGGCATGTCTGAAACTGATGATCCTTCTGGCCAGGTATATAGTAATAGGATTCATTCCAATGACAACAAAAAAGAAAGCCCATTTCCTGTAATTCCAGACATCGATTATCAGGTGGAAAACAGTAAACAGTAGTAAGCTGAGACCTCCAACCCAACAGACAAAAGAGCTGGACCAGAGATTTTTATTTATCGGAAAAACCAGATCCCAGATTTTACCAATGATCATAAATATAACAGAAGCAAGGAACATATAGAGAACCCTTTTCAGGGGTTTATCTCCCAAGTATCCTGAAAGCATGAATTGTCCTGTCAGCATACCCAGAAGAGCAGTTGATATTGCCGGAACTGTACTTAAAATACCTTCGGGATCATGATTTCCCAGGTAGAGTCTTCCATGCATAAGGATGCGATCAATATAACTGGCCAGGTTCCCTTCCTGTGAGAATTTATCCATTGAACCAAGATCGTGGGCAGGAAACAAAACAAGTAGCAGCCAGTATATAAGTATAAGACCCCAGAACCAGATTATCCTGGCTGTCAGTTTTGTATTCATGAAAATAATGGCCCCGAACATCCATGCGAGGCCAATCCGTCCAAGCACACTACCATAACGCATTTCAGCAAAATCGAATCTTAGACCATTGTTATAGACTATACCCAGAACAACAAGGATGAGGCCCCGGTATATAATGTGCCTGTAAATTGCTTTCCTTGTTTCATTTTTACTTAGTCTTTTCTTGAGTGAAAAGGGGAATGATACACCTGCTATGAAAAGGAAAAGCGGGAATATCATATCGTAAAAAGCAAATCCATGCCATGATACATGTTCAAGCTGTGTAGCACACCATTTAAAGACCGGCCAACCGGTAATGGCAGCGAGGGAAATAAATAAACCCTCTCCCCCCATGATCCAGAACATATCGAATCCACGAAGGGCATCTAGTGAATATAACCGCTTAGTAGCTGGTTTGGTTTCTTCTTTCATAATGATTATTGTATAGTAACAAAAATAATATTTTAAAGATATAATGGAAGAAAAAAGAAATCTGTTTATTACGTAATGAAACTTAATTAAACTAATTTTACATGAGATGTCAGTATGATAATCATTAATTTAAAAAGTTATATCATGTCAATTCAAAAAGAGTATTCTGAATCATCGGCTCATAGATTTCTGAAAAACAGCACGATATCTGTTTTGGTAATTCTTTTTGTTTGTATTGTCACTATTACATTGAGTTGTCAGCCATCTGAAACAAAAGATGTAAAACTGGTAAGGATCGAAGATATGGAGAGAATAAATATTCTGATTGATGGTGATTTATTTACATCTTACCAGTATTCACAGGATTATGAAAAACCATTTCTCTATCCTGTCAATGCACCAAACGGATCAGTAATAACAAGGGGTTTTCCTCTTGACCCAAGAGAAGGAGAGCGAGTTGATCACCCTCACCAGGTTGGATTATGGTTCAATCATGGAAGCATCAACTGTATTGATTTCTGGAATAACTCATCTGCTATACCGCCGGAAAGAAAAGATCAGTATGGACATATTGTTGTCCGTGAGATAGTAAAAGCTGAAAGCGGTAAAAAAGCAATTCTGGAAGTGATTGCTGACTGGTGTGATAATGATGGAAATAGCATACTGGAGGAAAACACTAAGTATATTATCACTGCGACAGAGAATACAAGGACCATTGATCATCTTACAACTCTTACAGCAATAAACGAAACAGTGTCAATTCTTGATAATAAGGAGGGCCTGTTTGCGATAAGGGTCGACAGAGCATTTGAGATGCCTTCGGACCAAGCTCTTATTTTTACAGATGATAAGGGCAATCCAACAACAGTTAAGGCAATTGATAATACCGGTGTTACGGGAATGTACATATCGAGCCAGGGACTAAAAGGTAATGATGTCTGGGGGACCAGAAATGACTGGGTACTTCTTTACGGCACCAAGGATAAAATACTGATAACTTTCGGTATATTTGACCATCCTAATAATCCGGGTTATCCGGCTTATGCTCATGCACGAGGCTATGGCCTTTTTTCGTTCAATAACCTGGGACAGAAATCTTATGATCCGAAACAGGAAGCAATACATTACAACCTGAAAAATGGAGAATCGATGACTCTTAATCACAGGTTTTATATTCAATCGGGAACTGAAGTAACACCTGAAGAGGCTGATACAATTTTTGAAGAGTTTTCCAATACTTACTGAATTTTTCTATAACATATAAGAAGAAATAACCTCAGGGAACACAAAGGGGAGGTTTTTTAATATTTTACTTTGTGAATCCCACGGTTAATTTCTGTACTAAGGCTTAATCACCCAGCTTAGGGTAGGGGATAGCCTGCGATCTCTTTCAGGTTTTCAACTATAACATCTTCGGGTAATTCATAATTTTGTAATTGTCCGTTAAGATACTTTTCATATCCTGTCAGATCCATCAGGCCATGACCGGAAAAATTAAATAGAATGACTTTTTCCTTTGCTTCCTCTTTTGCTTTTTTTGCTTCACGAATTACTATTGCAATAGCATGTGTTGTTTCAGGAGCAGGAATTATTCCTTCTGTTTTAGCAAATAGTACTCCGGCTTCATAACTCTCTAATTGATTTAAATTCATAGGTAAAAGAAGGCCTTCCTGTGTAGCTTTACTTACAAGAGGTGCCATGCCATGATATCGTAAACCACCGGCGTGTATAGGAGCAGGCACAAAGTTGTGACCTAAGGAATACATAGCAACCAAAGGTGTCATTTTAGCTGTATCTCCGTGATCATATACATAAGGGCCTTTGGTTAATGTCGGACAGGATGCAGGTTCAACCGGTATAATATCGATTTCATCTCCATGAATCTTATCATATACAAATGGGAAAGCAAGTCCGGCAAAATTACTGCCTCCTCCTGCACAACCG
>CAZTXH010000301.1:0-3392 GCA_964617415.1 uncultured Rikenellaceae bacterium
GTCTTAATGCACAAACACGTAATGATGTAATTTCGGCTTACAATCAAGGAGCCAAGGCTGCACAGGCTGATCCTGCTGTTGCTATTATGGCATTCGAACAGGTAATTTTACTGGCAGACAATGTTGGTGATGAAGCTGCCGATCTTAAAGAAAAAGCAGAGAAAGTGTTACCAGGACTATATGTTAAGGTTGCACTAAATGCTTATAATGAAAAGAAACCGGCTCAGGAAATCATTAATGCTGCAAAGGAAGCTTCTGCTGTTGCTGAGAAATACGGAAGTGCCTCAAATAAAGCAACTGCAGGAAAGATACTGGTACAGGGTTATAACAAGATGGGAACCGCTTTATTTAGCCAGAATGATTATGAAAATGCATTGATGGCATTTGACAGCCTTTTATCAATCAACCCTGGTTACAATAATGCCCATTATAACAAGGCACTTATATATATAAAGCAGAATAATAACGATGCCTTCGAGGAAACTATAGACCTGTTTCTTGGTAACCTGGAAAGTGGAAAAGATGATCAACAAATAAGTCAGGCTTCTACTCTAGCCCTTGAGTATTACCGTGCCGCCGGTTCACAGGCAAACCAGGAAGATAGTCTGGATAAAGCCCTTGTATTGTTGGATAAGGCTGCAAAATATGGCGATGATAAGGACCTTTTCTACTACTACGCCGACGTTTATAACAAACAGGAAAATTTCGATCAGGGTGCAGAGTATGCTCAGAAAGGACTCGATCTTGAAACAGGGGAAGCAGAAGCCAAAGCAAAGTTCTATTACCAGCTGGCTGTAGCCCAGGCAGGTAAAGGAGAAACATCAAAAGCATGTGCTTCATTTAAGAATGCCATGTATGGAGCCTTTACTGAAGCATCAAAAGCACAGAGGACAAATCTGAAATGTAAGTAACACCTGACTATCTGGTGGAATCTGTAAACCAGTGTTGGATACGGTTTACGGATGTACTTTTATGCTTTCTGTTGTCCAGATTTCTTCATTATATCCTCGACCATCCCTGTAACAGTGCGGAAATCAATCTTCCCGGTACTCATCATGGGAAGCTCCTTGATGACAATAAAATGCCTGGGAAGTGCAATAGATGGCAGTTCATTCATCATCTTCCTGAGTATCTCCGTCTTATTGACCTCCTGTGAGACTGTTGCAACAATATATGAACCCTTCTTTTCTTCCATTATCTCTACAATGCAGCAGGAGACTCCTTTAGGGAGGTGTTTTTCCATTGTATTCTCCACTTTTACCAGGGAAACCATTTCTCCTCCTATCTTGGTAAATCTTTTAAACCGGCCTGCATGAAACAGGTATCCCTCTTCATCGAGGTATCCCATATCGCCGGTATCGTACCATCCATCTTTCAGTACTTCGGTAGTCTGTTCAGGATCTTCGAAATATCCATTCATTACTGAAGGTCCTTTTACCTTTATCTTGCCGACCTTACCAGTTGGACACTCTTCACCGGTTTCGAAATTCTCTATTCTCACCTGGAGATTCGGGAGGACCTTTCCGGTACTTCCGGGCCTGTTGAATTCATGAGTATTGACAGATATCACAGGTGATGTTTCTGTAGCTCCGTAACCCTCCAGGAGGGTTACACCATGCTTCTTTTTATATCCTGCTCTCAGTGCATCAGGACATTTGTCGGCTCCTGCTATCATCAGCCTCAGGGTTTTAAAATCACCCGGTTCTGATTTCTCCAGGTAGCCCCAGAAGAAACTTGGTGTACCTACCATTAATGTGGGTTCTTCCTCTCGAGCTATTGTACTTATGGTTTGGAAATCAAGCGGGTTGGCATAGGTGACCATCGTCATACCATGATACAAGGGAACCCAGAGGTTCACAGTAAGTCCGAATACATGGAAGAATACAAGGTTAGACAGTATCTTATCCTCCGAGGTAATTCCTACATAGTCGCTGAATCCGTCAATATTTGATGAAATGTTTTTATGTGACAGGGGAACTGTCTTTGGATCTTTTTCGCTTCCACTGGTAAAAAGCATAACCGCGTAATCATTTTCATCACCTTTATGTAAGGAATTTAGTATCATACCGGTAGGCAGAAGTGACTTAAGTGCAGCTTTTAGTTTATCTCCCGTGGTGACACTCTTCATGATCTCTTCAATCAGAACCATACCCTCGATCACCGGACAACCTATTTTATCGAGCAGGGCCTTTGATGCAATAATGGTTTTGAAATTGCATTTTTTCTGTGCATACCGGGCATTAGTCTCGGCACCTGTAGAATAATTAATCATCACAGGAATCCTTCCGCTCATCAAGGATGCGACGGAAGCAAGTGCACACCCTGCAGAGGTGGGAATCATAATCCCGATAAATCCTTTATCATACTTTTTAAATTTTGAAATCAGTATCAGAGATGCGATCAGAGCTTTTGAGTAAGTGACTGATGACCCTGTAGTTTTATCAATGACAGCAAGCTTTTTAGAAAACTTCTTTGCTATCTTAACAAATTGCTGATGAAGTAACATGGGTATTAAGATTAGTTTAAATTCAGGTTATTCAAGTGACCAATATAAATATAAATTTGGAATAACTGAATAGCTAAACCAATTTTGTTCGAAAAATAATAAAATAATATAATGCCATATATGGTTGTTATACACATAATTAATAAGTAAGATGTATTCAGGATGGAGACAATTAATAGTTAAATTCGAATTTTATCCTATTTATGGAAGTATATAATCTTGAATCTTGAATTTTGAATCAGTAATTCTTGATAGAGTTTAAGTAGGGTAGTGTGATACTATAAAGGTCTATATAGAGAGAAGAGCAGAAATAAAAAATGAAGTCGGTGAAAATAAAAATACAGATACAAATTGGAATAATGATAATCCTGTTTTCACTATTTGCATGTGAAAGTGAGGAGAGTGAAAGCAGCCTTATAATTTCCACAGGTGATATAGAGACCTATTCGGAAGGGTTTTATGTTTTTAAAGGTACAATTGTCAGTACCGGCAATGAAGCGATAACAAATCATGGATTCTGCTGGTCGGAATCAGAAAGTCCTGATATAGAGGATACTATAATACAATTAGGACACAGGAATTCAACAGGCGATTTCAGTTATACCGGTTTCAATTTTTCCGAGAGTACCACATATTATGTCAAAGCCTTTGCAATTGCCGGATTAGTAACTTACTATGGTGAAGAGAGATCATTTACCACACCTGATACATTGCCACTTGTTATAACCGATATAGACCAGAATATTTATCATACCATTAAAATAGGTGATCAGATATGGATGGCATCGAACCTTAAGGTTACACGTTGGCCGGATGGAACATATATACCACGTGTTGAGGAACAGCCGGACTGGTATGAGTTTTCACTATATACACAGGCATATTG
>CAZTXH010000302.1:0-3377 GCA_964617415.1 uncultured Rikenellaceae bacterium
ATAATCAAAGATATCAGTTTTTTTATCCTCAAGTTGCTGAACATCAGTTATTAAAGGGAGCTCTCTCACGACAGATTCAGAGTAATAATCGAGCAGATAACTCACTGTATCGAATACCGATGATCTTGACCCTCTCAGCGATGCATTAGCTTCCTGTGATAATGACCTGTACCGGTGATAGAGCATCTCATCAACCTGTTTCCAGCCTCTTCTGATGATGATCACCTGAGCGATTATCATTATTGCAAATGCCAGCATACCTAATATTAAAGCCGTATTCCTTTTTCTCATATATCTGAATTCTTTTCAAAAGTATTTAATTTTTGACAATAGATTATTATAAAGACCAAAACATTAACTCAGCATTAACCCTGTATTAACAGAATAATGATACTTCTGGTATTATCTTTGAACTGACAACTAATAAAAACGGCAGTCATGAAAAAGATCGGTTTATTATCAACAGTTGTTTTCCTTCTGATTTTTGTCATTCCGTTGCAGCAGGTAATTGCTCAGGAAAAAGAAAAATCAAAGGAAGAGAAGGAAAAGGAACACCAGATGCAGGAGATCATTGAGGCCCAGAAAAAGGCTCTGGCAGAACAAAAGAAAGCCCAGGAAGAAATGATGAAGGCTCTTCAGGAAAAACATTATGATCTCGACGAACTCAACAACATCATGGAGGATTTCAGGTTGAAAATCGATACGGAAGATTTCGGCAGGGTTAGGAGGATCTATACAGACAGGAACAGGGACTTGTTTGGTACCCGTGAACCTCTTATTGTTACTACCCCTTCAACGGGAATAGGTGTATGGACCCCATACGGTTTTAGTGATACTGAAAGTACTACATGGGAATTTTCAAAGTCTGTAAAAGAAAAGAGCTTTTCAAATTATTATACTTTTGATGTCGAATCTACTGTAAACACAGTCTCTATGTCGGTTAGTGGTGATTGTGAGGCAGGAGAGATAAGGATAATAATTGTCAAGCCTGACGGCGACACCTATTCAGACATTACTATTGACGAGTTCGGAAACCTCAACTGGAGAAAATCATTTAAAGTATCCGAAGATGAGAACCAGGATAAAACCGGGGAATGGGAGTTTGAAATTGAAGCAACCGATGCCACCGGGTATTTTAAAATCTCACTTCGGGCATACTAGATATTATTCCTTCTTCAAAATTAATTTCATTCCTTAAGAATGGGGCCTGATCAGAGGTGTGGTCCCATTTTTATTTTGTCTGAAATGATGTATATCCTCCTTTAACACTTTCCACTCTTAACGTGTAACTGTTTCCACCCTTAACGATCCACCTGATATCGACACTCTGGTATCCGGCTATATTCTCAATTTCCAGACGTTGCGGATTTTTTTCCTGCTCAACCGTTATGTTAAGATCTGCATCTTCAACTATCATACCCGCAATTACTTTCCCTCCATCGAGATAAACATAAACGGGAGGATCAATTTTATAGTGCAGGTTACTTACTGAATGGGTTGGCATTATACGCTTATTGGAAATAGTAGCTGTTATCTCCTTCAATCCGCCGTCCAGCTTTGTGACTTTCACATTTGTGATCTCCAGTTTTGGGGTTTGATATGCATTATATATACAGAAGGCAGCATTGCGGTGGGCATCTGTTTCAAGCATAAACCCGGGATGTAATCTGCCAAAATTTTTACTGAAACCACCTATTTCTACTTCTCCGTATACAGGATGATCTACTTTTTGCCAGGGTATGAATGAATCTTCAAAAAGAAGGAGCTTTTCAAATTCATACTGATCGTAGTTGGTGGTGTCATAAAACATAAGGTAGCTGTTCCACAATTCATTGGAATAGACGAAACATCCCATAGCACCGTGCCACCAGTCCAGTTCTCCTCCATATACTGTATAGAGATCTTTCCAGATAGTAAACAGTTTATACCCGGGTATCATTTTCTCACCGGTTTTTCCTATGGTATTGATAACCTCGTCGTCTTCCCGGCTGTAGATTTCAGCACCACCTCCCTCAGTTGAAGGTCCTCTGAGAATCATTCCCCCCGAATTATGGAAGGTCTGCGCCCCCGTAATGTTTCTGTGAGCTACAATGAAATCACGTACAGCCTGATTTTCCGGTTGGGAAAATGGGTATTTATGAGCTCCGTACTGAACATAATTAGGTTCCCAGTTAAACCCCCAGTCCCGGTTACCATCATAACCACCCGGACCATCCTCATTGAGCAATCCGTCACCGTCATTGTCGATCCCTTCCATTCCAAGAAATTCATAATCACTCTTTTCACCAGGTTCTACCCTTATCATTCTCCTGGGATCTTTTGGGTCAATTATGTATCCGCCGTCTTGTTTTTTTCTTCTCATACGGCTAATATTTTTATCGCCGTTCATATCATCAGCTCCATCCTCATCATAGAGCCCATCACGGTCGCTGTCCCATGGCATTAATCCTGATCTTGGAGGTACTCCAACAGATGTAAAATATTCACGTGCATCGGGATTAATGGTAGGTGCTATATAAAATGTCTTGTCGCCAAGAAGCTCTTTGATAAATTTGTTCTCATCATACATTTCGCACAGGTACCAGGCTGTATACATTGCCATTTCGGCACCCTGCAATTCTATGGAATGTATATTCCCATCTATCCATAAGGCAGGTTTAAGATCCGGATCCCCTGTCTTTTTATCAGAAATGGTAAGAACATTTATATTTCGTCCCTGGTATGATTTCCCCAGAGTGCTGTGTGTTACAAGATTGGGATATGCTGCAGCCATTTTTTTACAGAAATCTTCAATACCGGCAACAGTATAATATTTATTCCAGGATGCTTCTACTTTTGGATTGGCTGGAGTACCGGCAGCCTTAAAAAATAACTCCTCTTCCTGCGAAGTTGCAGGTATGGAATAAAACAGAAGAGCTGATATAATAATGATAAAGGATATTATTTTTTTCATGATTGACTTTTTGAATAGTTATTATTTAAGTTCCAGAGGTGTATTTACAGTACCTGTATTTATTGCTCCCGCAGTTATATTAACGGTACCTTTACCCAGTATCAGCCAGCTGAATTCAGCAGAACAGTCACCTTCAAGTCTCGGAATACTCTGTATTTTCTGTCCGCTCAGGAATTTCTGGTTGTCATTTATGTTGATAGTAATTCGCATTATCCTGTTCCATATATTATTTTCACCTGCCTTCGTACATGTCGCGAAAATACCTTTGTTATGTACTTTAACAGATACACGGAAAACATTATCACCCATATTTTCAACATCTGCATCAAGTAACTCCAATTCAGGATGCATAGTTGCTATATCAACAATGAATTCATAATTTTTGGATATAAGTTCTTCCAGTTTATCAGCCGGAGGATTAATC
>CAZTXH010000303.1:0-3372 GCA_964617415.1 uncultured Rikenellaceae bacterium
CAATGCGGTCGAACCTTAAACCGGCAGATGCAATCAGGATTTCAGGCTGGCCTGCCAGCCATTCCGGTAGGTTCTTAAAAATACCATTTACTATGAACCTGTGATTCTTAAAACCGATATGCAGATTATCAGCCAGTATGGAATCTGCAACAATAAGTTTCCCATTTATATTCTCAAAAGAGATTTTATCATCTTTGATACCGACAGAGAAATTATTAAAAAGAAGGTTTGCATTTTTAATACGATCCATAATACCAGGGAAAGTATATTTTCCCTTTTCAGGCAGTGAACCATCCATACTGAGATCAAGATCAATAATTCCGGCTGATGATGATATCGCTTTAATCCTGAAAAAATCTTTAATCTCCGACAATATTACATTTCCTTTTAGCTGAAGTGTTCCATAAAGAGAATCGAAATTACACATGGTAAGTGATCCTGTATATCTGGTCGAACCAAGAGTTCCCATGAAATTTTCTATCTCCACACTGCTGGTTTCAGGCAATCTCTTTTCTCCATTTGTAAAGGATCCTCTGAGAGCTAGATCGTGAAGGTCGATATCTTTATTAATGAGGGTTGCAGAACCATCACTGAGGTGAAATTTAATATCAATACCGGGATATGAGGTCCGTTTAAGCTGTCCTTTGATGGTACCATCCACCTGCAAAAATCCTGATGGATCATAATCTGAAATGAATTTGAAAATCTCTCCGGGAAAATATTTCTTAATCTCTTCTATATTAAGATCTTCTCCGGTAAGAGAGAGATCCAGGATCTTATCGGATGATATTGACCCCGATAACCAAATACGATAAGCATCAAGGTTAAGATAGCTTTTATTAAAAACGATTCCGTTCTCCGACCTGCTGAGGCTAAGATCAATATCGACCGGGAAAGAGGTGGGTATAGCAGTATTATATAAGCGGAAAGCTTTGATCTGTATTCCGGATTGGGCGTTAAAGTCAATCTCTTTACCGGAGATACGGCTTTTGAGGTTTCCGTTTTCGATAAGTCCTTCAATAATAAGTTCAGTTGCAAGATTGTAATATTTTGTCTCAAGATCAGTTAGTGAAATCCTTCTTAGATCAATAGTAAATTCACTTTCCGGTACCTCTTCCGTTCTGATAGAGATATCATAGTTAATAGATCCTTCTCTGTCAGTTAAAAGATTCAGGATACCATTTTTAATTCCAATCCTGTCAATATTGTAAATTCCTTTATAAATATCAGAAATACTGAATTCAATGAAGACAACTTCTGCTGCAAGCAGAGTATCCGTATTTATTCCTGTAAAGCTGGTTTTATCAAAACCGGGAGATGAATGAACGATAACATTCCTGAGGTCAAGGGAAGCTTTTGGAAATTGTCTCAGTAACGATAATCTTACAGTTTCAAATTCATATTTTGTGGATATGCTTTTATTAAGCGATTTGAGAATGTATCCTGCTACCTTGTCCTGCATCAGGATCGATGCTGTAAAAAGACCCAAAATAACTATAATGATCAGAACAACAGTAAGTTTCAATATTTTTAGGAATAATCTCATATTCTAATCATTATATATGCCTTCAAGCAATAAATAATCAGTGAACAAAGGTAATTTTTTTGAATGAAAATAGGGCCGGGGCTACAGAAGGAAAGATAAGTCTTCACCCGGCATTATCTCAGAAGGTACGGATCCTTTTTTGAATATCCTGGCATTATGTGCACCGATAAGTTGTATTTTCCTGTTTTCAACAAGCAGCATTGAGCCTTCTCTCAATCCCACGACATAAATATCAGGATTGACCTCAATGAACTCTTCTATTCGCTGTTCCCGTGTCTCTCCGGCATGACCCTCAGGATTTGCATCAAGATAATGAGGATTTATCTGGAAGGGAACAAGGTTGAATGATTCAAAAGAATCCGGTTCGGTAACAGGCATATCATTGGTTGTCATGATAGTGGGACATGCAACATTCGATCCGGCACTCCATCCTATATATGATGTTCCGCTATTTACTTTTTTTCTTACTATGTCTATCAGATTATTATCATGTATTGTTTTCAGAAGTTTCCAGGTATTGCCTCCCCCCACTGCAATTGCTGACGCATTTTCCACAGCTTCTTCAGGATCACTGAACCTGTGAATTGATATAATATTGTGACCAACCTCGTTAAATCTTTCTGATACCTTATGTTCATAGTCATCATAAGAAAAAGTAACAGCCGCATAAGGGATGAATAGTGTTGTAACAGGTTTATTACCAAGAAAATCACGAATATTGTTCTTTGGATAATCAAGATATGGTTCTCCGGGATTAGTTGAATTGCTTATAAGCAGTAATCTCATATAAAATGTTTTTGTAGTTGAATAACAGTATATTGTGATTTAATGCAAATATAGGATGTAGAATTATGATGACAAAAAAACTGGGTGTCATGTACTCACCCTCACTTATCACCCGGCGGATTACCTAACCCCAACCCCTCTCCCAGGGGAGAGGGGCTAATATGTTCAGGGGTGATGGGTACATGATAGGGTACTGTATTCCTGATAACAAAAAAAGCAGCATCATAATAATTTATAATGCTGCCCTATATTTGAGAGGGAATGAAATGATGTTCAGTCAACCGTGAATGCAAAACCTACCTCAAACGGATAAAGTTCTATTCCACCGGGACTCTTTCCCGTTTTGAAAAGTGGAGTCATATAATATGTTCCGTAAAGATGAAAGTTCTCGAACCCAAAACGGGCTGTGGCTCCATAACGAAGGATATTCAGGCTGAAGTCACTATCGGAAGTTACCTTGTCGCCGTTTTCATAGACCATTTTTGAACTTGAACATAGCTTTATAGCGCCAATCGGTCCAAAAGCAATATTAAGACGGTGATAATCAGCAGGAATCTGAAGTTCTAACAATAAGGGGAGACAGAGATATACTGTTGAAAACTTTGATTTCTTAAGTATATCTAGCGGATCAAGCATTTCTATAATTCCGGCATCGCCTTTCTGAATATTGTTATTTCCGTCAAACCTGTAGTTGTTCCAATGAATGCCTAAACCGGTAACTAATCCGAAATGTCTTGTAAATCCAAGACTGATCTGCGAAAAATTAACATTGATGTTCATTGATTTTGATGAATGCAGGGTCATATAATCAATATCTTCAGGCAGGGAAAAACTATAATCCGAAGTAAGATAATTATTCAGGCCTATTTCAAAAGCCGACCAGTGACCCCTGAAACGACTTCTCCTGCGGGCCCGTTCATAAGACTTGTCTTCTTCATCTTGTTTGTAGTATTCAAACAAATCGTCAATTTCATTATCCGGTTCTTCCGACTCTTCCTCATATTTTTCAAAATTGACTTTTGACTCTCCCTCTTCAAGAG
>CAZTXH010000304.1:0-3354 GCA_964617415.1 uncultured Rikenellaceae bacterium
CAATACGAATTATAAATTCGTTGTTTTTCGGGATTGGCAATAGGTACTTAGATTACTTTATAATCTATATATGCAGTGTTAGCTTATACCGGGCTGCTCTGTTATTAACCATCTGTAATCGTCCGGATCGATAATAGCATTTATAATAACAGGTTCATCGGTAGCAAGTGCAGTGTTGAGTGCTTTTTTCATGCTATCGTCGGAATCGGCTTTCAATACTTTAATACCAAGGAAAATATCCGAACCAAAAAGATCACCATGGAATAAAATTGTACCGTAAGGTGAAATTTCTTTCCATGATTGTTTCAGTTTGATGAGATTAAGTTCCCCATCTGAAAAAATTATAACAATGACTGGTAGCTTGTATCGTTGGGCTGTCACCATTTCTCCTGCTGACATAAGAAATCCACCATCACCTGTAAGGCATACAACAGTAGCCTTTGGTTTTACCAGTGATGCGGCGAGAGCTGCCGGTATTCCAAATCCCATACCTGACCATCCGTTAGTCATGATAAATGTACCTTTTGTACCTGTTTCCCAGAACTGGCCTGCAAGGTGAACATGTGATCCGACATCGGCAGTAATAATTGTGTCAACAGGCAACTCTTCCTGCATTATTTTTAGAGCGGCAACCGGACCAAAATGATTTGTAAATCCATGAAAGACTGACAACATCTCTTCACGGATACATTTCACTGTAGCCTGTTCAAAAATCAATGATCCTGCATTCAGTCCTGTAAGTATCCGGAACCATTCATCAGGTTGACCAATATACTGCATTACATTTTCTCCTGAGGGCAGATCGGTCTCAATTGTGTTAAAATGAATGAGAGGTACATCGGTGAGCCATGATTCGTAATTATATTCTACGGGGTCATAACCGAGGCCTATCACCAAATCAGTTTTTTCTATTATGTCGTTAAGATAATCACTCAATGCATGAAAAAGGACACCCGTATAGGAGGAGTGTTGTTCTGATATCACTCCCTTGGCCATAGGTGTTATTACAACAGGTATTCTGTAGGTTTCGAGAAAGGAAAGCAGATCTTTCTGTATTCTCATACGTGCTGCCGTTAATCCGATTGCAAGTAATGGTCTTCTGGATATTTGCAGGAGAGATGATATTTTCTGAGTATCATTATTATATTGTATTTTGTTTATATCATATTGAATGTCGGGTAAATTATCAATTTCAATTTCTGCAATATTCTCCGGTAGTCCTATATGAACAGGTCCGGGATATTCTTCTTTGCATATTCTGAGTGTATCGGATAATACTTCATACACATTACGGGCGTTAAGTTTGAAAGTGTTCTTGGTAAGTGGTTGAAAAAGCTTCTGATGGTCAATATTCATTTGAGTTGTTCTATAGGCCATTTTTTCTCCTACCTCACTTGTCAGGACAATTACAGGTGATCTGTCCAGCAATGCACTCCCGGTTCCGGTGGCGATATTGGTAGCACCGGGCCCGAATGTTGCATGACATACCCCGGGTATACCCTTAATCCTTGCCGATACATCCGCCATAATTCCTGCAGAAGCTTCATTTGATGTAAGAATAAAATCTATGCCGGCTTCCCTGAAAGCCTTCAGATATGGTATTGAGGGACCACCCGGTACACCGAATACATTACGTATGCCTGCTTTATATAATTGATCTGCAATGTAGTCTGCTACTTTCATAGTACGGAATTTTCATAATAAATCTACTAAAAAAAATTTTTATCAAATAACCTTATTACAGCAGAATTATGTGTGAAAGAAATTTTTTCTGATCTTTGCCGTCAAAAGTATTCATTGGGAAAGCGGGATGATACAATATTCTGGGCGATTCTTACATGTCTTTTATGGTCAACTGCTTATGCAGGTATAAAAATTGGTCTGGAATATGATACGCCTCTTCATTTTGCAGGATTACGCTTTACTCTGGCAGGCCTGATGATCCTCCCATTTACAGTTAAACCTGTCACATTTATCTCAATGATCAGGGAAAACTGGAAACTTGTTCTGTGGATTACTTTATTTCAGACAGTTATTACCTATTCACTCTTTTATCTCGGTATGGATATAGTTCCGGGTGCTCTTGGTGCTGTTATTGTTGGTTCTCAACCACTTGTTACAGCAGTGGTTGCTGCATTAATGCATAAGGGAGACAGACTTACGGGAAGAAAGATAGTTACAATAGTTTTCGGAATAACAGGCGTTATAATGATAAGTGCAGGCAGACAGGCTTTCAAACTGGGAGGCTTGATCGAATTGCTGGGTGTTTTCATGATCCTTTCTGCAAATGTAGCGACAGCGATAAGCAATGTCCTTGTATCATTAAGGGGTAAGGGGATAAATCCTCTCGTGCTTAGTTCAACATCACTTTTCCTTGGAGGTATTATTATTTGGCTGATTTCAATACCTGTGGAAGGAAAACCTCAGGAGCCAATGCCCCTGAAATACTGGTTAGTCCTTTTATGGTTAAGTTTTATGGCTGCCAATGCATTTTCTATATGGTACAGGCTTCTTCAGAGGTCACATGTAATAGTCTCTGAGCTCAATCTTTGGAAATTCATAATTCCTGTTGTGGGTGCAATTCTTAGCTGGTTGCTTGTCCCGGGTGAAAAACCGGAATGGCTTACTGTAATAGGGATGATTATTATTACTTCTTCTTTAATTTTATTTTATAAAAATGGTATAATAACTCATTCACACAAATGAAAAAAAGACTTATAGTACTTGTTTCTTATACGCTATTCTGGCTTATATTCTTTGTTTTTGCCAGGCTCTTTTTCATTTTTACCCATTTCCGGGAAGCTGTTCAGTTCAGTACAGGTACAATACTGGCAACTTTTTTACATGGGTCAAAGCTGGATATTTCGGCCACCAGCTATATTTTAGGTATACCTATGCTGGTTCTTATCCCGGGGATATACTTTGCAGGTAACTGGTACAGGCATTTTATGAAATGGTATTCTTACCTGATAATGCTTTTATCTGCAGTTATAATTGTTGCCGACACTTTTATTTACAGATATTGGGGATTCCGGATGGATTACAGTGCACTTCAATACCTGAATACTCCCAAAGAGGTGCTGGCTTCAATTACCACCCTCCAGTTGTTGGTTATTATTTTGGTTATTATCCTGATTACAGCAGGTTTTATTCTGCTGTATAACAGGTTTATAGACAAATTATTTGATAACTTTGAACGAGTAAGGCTATGGCCGGTTGCAATGCTCTTTTTTACTATTCTTTTTGGATCCCTGATCATTCCTGTCAGAGGTGGTGTGGGTATTGCTCCTATTAATGCCGGATCAGTTTATTTCAGTAAACATATGTTTATCAATCATACTGCAATAAATGTGG
>CAZTXH010000305.1:0-3328 GCA_964617415.1 uncultured Rikenellaceae bacterium
CACCTTTTTCTCGTAAGCCAGAGCTTTCTTAAACGAATCTTCCAGGACATTTGCCTTTTTTCGCTCTTCAACCATATCATTAACCATCTTTTTAATGCTTGTAATATGATCAGAAATTGAAACTATCATTTCTTTCCTGGCACCTGCAAGCCGCTCATATTCATACTCATTGAAAACATCTTTTAATCCTTTAACATTCTCAATAAGTAATGTCATATAGCGAATGGCTGTCGGAACAATATGATTTATTGCCAGATCACCCAGAACTCTTGCTTCGATCTGTACTTTCTTCGTGAATTTATCATATTCAACTTCAACCCTGCCTTCAAGCTCTTTTTCTGTAAAAATACCTGACCCGATCAATACTTCCTTTGATGCCGGTGTCAAATAACATTTCAATGATTCAGGGACACCATCCACATTACACAATTTTCTTTTTGCAGCCTCTGTATGCCAGGCTTTGCTGTAATTATCCCCTTCAAAAAGAACATTTTCGGATTCAAGGATATACTTTTTCAGGACCTGGAATATGGCTTCATCCTTTTTTCTGCCCTTCTTAATTATCTGGTCAACCTCTTTTTTGAATTGTGTCAGCTGGTAAGCCACAGCAGTATTTAATACTATCATAGCAGCACTACAATTTGCTGAGGAGCCGACAGCCCTGAATTCAAATTTATTTCCTGTAAAAGCAAAAGGTGATGTTCTGTTTCGATCAGTATTATCCAGCAATATTTCAGGAATTTTACCAATACCCAGCTTCAGTTCCGTTTTCAGGGCCGGAGTCATTTTTCTTTCGGTCACCTTGTTAACAATACTGGAAAGCATTTCAGTAAGATATGAGCCCAGGAAGATTGAAATAATAGCCGGTGGTGCTTCATGGCCCCCGAGACGATATGAGTTGGATTCATTTATTACTGATGCTCTGATCAGTTCATTACTTTCATGAACTGTTTTAATAACATTTACCAGGAAGGTCAGAAACTGAAGATTTGTTTTCGGATTCTTTCCCGGAGAAAGCAGATTTACTCCGGTATTGGTTAGCAACGACCAGTTGTTATGTTTACCTGACCCGTTAATTCCTGCGAATGGTTTTTCATGAAAAAGCACTCTGAATTTATGCTTTCTTGCTATACGTTTCATTACATCCATAATAAGCTGATTATGGTCAACAGCTAGGTTAACCTCTTCATAAATAGGTGCACATTCAAACTGGTTAGGGGCTACCTCATTATGACGTGTTTTAACAGGGATACCCAGCTTATGGGCTTCAAATTCAAAATTTTCAATGAAACACATTACTCTTTCGGGAATAGATCCAAAATAATGATCAGATAATTGTTGATCTTTAGCTGATTGATGACCCATTAAGGTACGTTCTGCAAGTACAAGATCGGGTCGTGCATAATATAATGCTTCATCTATAAGGAAATATTCCTGTTCACAGCCTAATGTGGCCAACACTTTATTTATATTTTTATCAAAATACTGACAGATATCAACTGCTGCTTTATCAAGAGCTGAAAGTGCTTTAAGTAAAGGAGCTTTGTAATCAAGCGCGGCCCCTGTATACGACACGAATATTGTTGGTATACAAAGAGTTCTCCCAACAATAAATACAGGTGAGGATACATCCCATGCAGTGTATCCCCTGGCTTCAAAAGTATTTCTTATTCCACCGCTTGGAAAACTTGATGCATCGGATTCAGACTGAACAAGTACCTCTCCGGAAAAATTTTCCGCCAGGTGTCCTCCCTCACCCATTTCAATAAATCCATCATGTTTCTCGGCAGTACCATCAGTTAAAGGATGAAACCAATGTGTGAAATGTGTTGCACCTCTGTCCAAAGCCCAGGCCTTAAGTCCAACTGCCACCTGATCAGCTTCATTCCTTTTAAGTGATTTACCTTCATCAATAGCCTCTTTCACAACTTTAAAAGCTTCCTTCGACATATAATGCTCCATTTTGTGCATGTCAAACACATTTATTCCAAAGTAATCTGATACATGTTTTGAAAGAGTTTCGACTTTTACCAGATCTCTGTTAAATACATCTTTCAATGCATTAAATCTTAGAGTTGCCATAATCCTTTTTAAATATATTTAAAGTTACAATTTCAATTCTCAATATTACGAACTTTTTAGATAACTATAATTAAGAAGAGTTATATAATAAAAACAGATTATTTTAACAAGGATCTCGCAAGTCAATATTGAGTCTTCATACAAAAAAAGGTTGTCGATAAGTGACAACCTTTCACTTATTTGATATCCTGATTGTTAATTATCATAATAAAGTGCAAATTCATAAGGATGAGGACGCAAAGCAAGTTCCGATATCTCATTCTTTATTTTATAATTAATGTATGTTTGAACCATATCTTCCGTAAAGACATCCCCCTTTGTAAGGAAAGCATGATCTTTTTGCAATTCCATCAGTGAGTCATACAGAGAACCGGGAACATTCTTGATTTGTGCTTTTTCTTTTTCTGAAAGTTCATAAATATTTTCATCCAGAGGTTTGCCGGGATCTATTTTATTTTCAATCCCGTCAAGGGCTGCCATTAGTATAGCTGTAAATGTCAGGTAACCATTGCATGTCGGATCAGGACATCTGAATTCCAAACGTTTCGTCTTGGGATTATCGGAATACATTGGTATTCTGACAGCAGCAGAACGATTACGGGCAGAAAATACAAGATTAACAGGAGCCTCAAATCCCGGAACTAACCTGCGATATGAATTTGTAGTAGGAGCTGCAAATGCAAGCAATGCTCCGGTATGTTTTATTATTCCTCCGATTGCCCATAATCCTTCCTGTGACATTCCTGCATATTTGTTGCCGGCGAATAAATTCTTATTCTTGCCCCATATTGAAAAATGAATATGCATTCCACTTCCGTTATCCTGGAAAATTGGTTTTGGCATAAAAGTTACTGTTTTCCCATGCCGCAGAGCCACATTTTTAACTATGTATTTATACCACATCAATTGATCACTCATGGTCAAAATATCGGCAAATTTCATATCTATCTCACTCTGGCCTCCTGTAGCCACTTCATGATGATGAGCTTCGACCTTAATCCCTACCTTGCGCATTTCATTTACCATTTCAGCTCTTAAATTACTATAAGTATCAGTGGGACTGACCGGAAAATAACCTCCCTTATAGCTTGGTTTATATCCGAGGTTAGGTTCCTCAATACGATTGGAATTCCAGGCACCCTCTACAGAGTCAATCTGGTATAATCCGGCATTTTGTGTCTGATCAAATCTTATTTCATCAAAAATAAAAAACTCCGGTTCCGGTCCGGCAAATGCAGTATCACCA
>CAZTXH010000306.1:0-3317 GCA_964617415.1 uncultured Rikenellaceae bacterium
TTAATGAACTCATCCCCTGGCCTCCCGATAAATCGGGACAGGCTCTTCCCTTAAAGCTAAGGGAAGGGGAGTAGGATCAATTAAATAGTCACTCCTACCATTATTGTTTAAGGGAAGGAAAAGGAGGAAGGATTAAGAAAAAAAAGGAAAAAGTAAGATACATAATAAATATGGAAACAAAACTATTACAGGATAAAAAAGGTATCATTTTTGGAGCCCTTAATGAGAAATCAATAGCATGGCAGGTTGCTCTTAAAGCCTGGGAGCATGATGCTCAACTTGTCCTTACCAATTCACCTGTTGCAGTAAGAATGGGAACTATCAATGAGCTGGCCGCAAAAACAAAAAGTAAAGTCATTCCGGCCGATGCTACTAAAATGGAAGACATAGATAGTTTGCTCAAAGAAAGCATGAATTTCTTTGGAGGACAGGTCGACTTTATCCTTCATTCAATAGGTATGTCGCCAAATGTCAGAAAAGATATTCCATACGAGCAGACAAGTTATGAAAACATGTTGAAGACGTTTGATATATCAGCACTCAGCTTCCACCGGATATTGCAGACAGCCTACAAATCAGATGCGATACGGGAATGGGGCTCTGTGGTCGCACTCTCTTATGTCGCTGCCCAGAGGACACTTACAGGATATAACGACATGGGTGATGCAAAAGCACTCCTCGAATCAATAGCACGAAGCTTTGGCTATATCTATGGACGCGACCGTAAAGTAAGAATCAATACAATTTCCCAGTCACCAACAGCCACAACTGCCGGAACCAGTATACATGGATTTGAATCGCTTGTAGATTTCTCAGAGAGAATGTCACCCCTGGGTAATGCTACAGCTGAAGAATGTGCCGATTATTGTGTTGTTCTCTTTTCAGACCTTACAAGGAAAGTGACAATGCAAAACCTCTATCATGACGGCGGTTTTTCGAATATGGGTATGAGCCTGAAGGCTATTGAACAGTATAAAAAAAGTTTCAAGAATGTAAATAATGATCAGTGAATACCTATTTTAAAAGCGATTTACTCACGGGTGATTCGCTTTTTTTAAATTTGGTATACTTATAAACCTGACCAATGATAAAAGTTGTACTTCTTGTCCTTTTTTATTTTACATTTCCTCTTGTAATAATCTGGTTGTGCAGGCAATGGACCTTCTTTAAAAAACTAGGTTCAATAGTTGTTGCTTATGGATTTGGCCTGATACTGAGTGCTACAGGGATTATTCCAAATGGCAGTGATGAATACCAGGAAGTCCTCAGGGGGGAATCATTCCTTTCTACCGAAGAAGTTCAGGATCTGTGTAAATTAGGGATAATCACTGAAGATGATATTATTGTAAATACTATTGCTGTTACACAGGATATACTGCAGGCCATCGGTGTGCTTGCGTTTCCCCTTCTGTTATTCTCACTCAATATACGAAGGTGGATTAAGTATGCAAAAGAGGGTTTCATCTCAATGGGCCTGGCTTTCATGTCTATAATAATTATAATAATATCAGGATTTCTGATTTTCAGGAATATTATCCCCGACGCATGGCAGATCGGGGGAATGCTGGTCGGCGTTTATACAGGTGGAACACCCAATATGGTATCTCTGAAACTTGCCCTGGATGTTGATCCTACTTCCTTTGTTATGGCAAACACATATGACATGCTTGTAGGAGCCGCAACAATAATATTCTTCATAACGGCCGGTCCACGAGTATTCAGGGCATTTCTCCGGCCTTTTAAAAAGATCGGTGAGAGCAATAATGAGATAGGTGAAGATGTCGCTGATGCAGAAAGCTTTGAAGATTATTCAGGTATGTTCAAAAGAGGGGTACTACCACGACTTACAAAGGGCCTTGGCCTGGCAATACTTATTCTTGGTGCATCGGTAGGTATAAGTATATTAAGGTTTGGTGCAATCAAGGATCCTGTAGTGATTCTTACAATAACAACACTGTCGATTATTGCCTCATTATTCACCTGGGTTAACAGGATTGAAAAAAGCTTTCAGCTTGGGATGTATTTTGTTCTGATCTTTTCCTTATTAGTTGCTTCCATGGCCGATTTTAGTGCCATCTTCAGTCTGGGAATGCTCAGTTTGCTTGGATTTATAACATGGTGCTATTTCGGCTCTTTATTGTTACATCTGTTATTATCGGTTATATTCAGAGTCGATGCAGATAATTATCTGATCACTACTACAGCTTTCGTTTTTTCCCCGCCATTTGTGCCAGTGGTTGCTGCTTCCCTGAAGAACAAGGATGTAATTATTACCGGAATCACTGTTGGTATAATTGGTTATGTGGCAGGCAATTATTTGGGTGTTGCACTGGCGTATTTCATGAAAGGAATGTGAGGTCTAAAACAGATAATTCAGTCCCATTGAAAATCCAATATTGCCATCCTGCTCATTCAGGGCTTTTCCTATGTCAATTGCAATGACAAAATTCTGGTTCATAACAGGCATGACACTTAAGCCTACACACTGATGTAGTTTTTCTTCTCCCGGATTAAAATAATCTGAGTAACTTTCTTCGGGTGCATATAGAGAGTTAAAGGTTGTTTCAAGATCGGCAGGCAGATCAATAGTATTAGTTATCATCCCGATATCATAGAAGAGATCTAAACCAATATAAATATCCTGGTTAATAAGTGTGAAATAGACAGGTTTCCAGCGAAGTTCAAAATTACTAAGGATATATGCATTACCAATTACCCTGTTCTTCACAACACCCCTCATTGTGCTTGAACCTCCCAGGCCCTCATTCGTTGCTCCTGTAAGCATAGAAGTTATAGCCTGCGACTGGTAGAAAAATGGAACATCTCCTGTAAGTCTGGATTGGTAATTGAGGCGGTATACAAATGAAAGATCATTTTCTATGAGAGTAAAGTATTGACGATGGATAATATAAAATCGAGAAAATCCCCAGTCATTACCTAAGAATGAAGGGGCGATCTCAACACCCAGCTCAGTCCATATTCCTTTCATCGGATTGGGTCTGTTATCACGATTATCCCATTCCAATCCTGCCTTGATCGTATTGACCCATCCTCCGTCAGCTTCATTTGCTGAAATAAGCCCCAGATCAATGTATCGTTCATAGATACCAGGTACGGAATCCGTTGATGGAAGCAGAACATCCTTTCCTTTATTAAGCCTGTCGATATCAACCGAACTATTGCTGAAATGCTGAAACGCAAAACCTGCACTCCACTTAATATGTTCTCCTGCCAGTCTCCCCTGGAAATCATTTTTAAAGCGGAACTGGTTTCTTTGAAAACGATAAAACATGCTGCTTTTATAATCAGGATTATTA
>CAZTXH010000307.1:0-3302 GCA_964617415.1 uncultured Rikenellaceae bacterium
AGAGTCTTTATCAAGTCGAAGTGAGGAAGTTCCATAACTTCTTGAAGTATGTACCGAATGATTCAGCAGATACATGTCCAGATCGCCATCCATGTCATAGTCAAAAAATGTAGCTTGTGTTGAAAAACCCTGGAAATCGAGTCCGTACTCATGTGCTTCATCAATAAATTTAAGGTTTCCCTTATTAATGAACAATTGGTTTTTCCCATTTAAGTTTTTATAATTACCCACCTGGCAGACATAGATATCCAACAGGCTGTCTCCGTTCACATCAGCCATTGTAACACCTGTTTTCCAGTTTCCGGTACCAGCGACACCTGCTTTATCTGTTATATCTTCAAATTCAAGATTGCCTTTATTTAGATAAAGCGTGTTATCTCCCTGACTTGAAGTGAAATAAAGATCAACTAGACCATCATTGTTAATATCTCCGGCAGAAACACCACCACCATTATTGAAATAGAGGTATTCGATAATATTAAATTCTTCGGTTTCTGTTAGTCTGTTAATAAATTTCACATTTGTCCGGGATGGTCTCATAATAGTGAATAGACTTTTATTCTTTCTTTCGGTATTGCTGCATGAAAGAACCAAAAGCATTAATATCAATATTAAACCTTTGTTTTTCATTTATCATCCTCACCGGCTTTTATTTTAAAAACCTGTATCTGGTCATTACTGCGGGCAACTAACAGGATTTTACCTTTAACAGTATTGACTTCTGTAATTTTCCGTACTTCTCCTTCGAGGTATAATCCTGATATTCTGGCCGGGATATTTTTAAAATCGCCCTTACCATTTCCGGATAAAAAGGCTCCGTAGCTTGCATCGTAACGGCCGATCTCAGGTTTGACATTATAAAGATTACCTCCCATGATAATATCGACATTACCGTCATTATCAAAGTCGCCTGTGGCAATAGAATAAACAGACGAGAATTGTACTTCCGTCGGCAGAGGTTTTTTATTAAAATGTCCTGTACCATCATTAAGAAATAAAGATGTTTCAGAAAGAAAGACTTTTAGGAGTAATGTATTCTTCTGCTGTTCTTCGGAGAACATATCAACAACCCGTGTGTCTTTAAACATTTGGTAAGAGGGATATTTTTTCGCGAGTGCCGGTATTTGTCTTTCAAGATCATGTTTTAAAGAGAGGGGATATGATGTATCACCGTTAAATGCGGAAATTACCTGTTCGATGCTGCCATTCAGGTCAAAATCACTTACATACATTGTTACAGGTTTTACAGGGGATGCTTTAAACCTTGTATTCAATCCGTTATTACCTGCAATAAAGTCCATATCATTATCACCGTCAAAATCATAAACAGTGATACAATTCCACCATCCTTCGGTTTTTTCTGTTCCGAATGCATCTTTTAATTCTGAAAATTTCCCGTTATTATTCAAAAATATTTTCAGAGCCATCCAGTCCCCGGCTAAAATCATATCTTTATCTCCATCTCCGTCCACATCGGTCCATTTCATGTCATGTATCATTCCGATGTTCAGCAATTCGGGAGCGATTACAGAAGTGGCATCGGTAAAATTTCCATGTCCGTCATTCTCCAGCAGATAGCCATTTACGGGGACTCCATATGCAAAAGGTTTGAGACGAATTCCAACAAAGAGTTCGATAGTACCGTCATTATCGAAATCACATGGTAATACACAGGAACTGTTTTCGTATTTTCCTGCAGGCAGTATTTGTGGTGATTTTGTAAAATGTCCTTTCCCGTTGTTTATATATAACTGGTCGGTCAGTGCTGAAGAGCTTTCGGGAAAAGAGTTACCGCCATTTGCAACATACAAGTCAATATCCCCGTCTTTATCTGCATCAAACATAGCACAATTGACACCTTCCGATATTTTATCAGTTTCAAAAAGAGATACATCGACAGGTAAAAAAGTCCCGTTATATTGTTGTATCAACATAATACCCGGCTGACCTTTTGCCCCGCATATAAAAATATCTTCCAGACCGTCCCCGTTTACATCGCCTTTACATAATCCCGGTCCCTCTGTTGACATCATATTGATTAATAACCGGTCACGTTCAAAATCATTGAATTCATCTTCATTATGAATGAAGTTTATTTTCTTTTCTGCTGTTATATCTTTAAAATATCTGTATTCCCTTCTTTTAGGGTTAACCAGCTCTATGTTCATCTCCACGGCATCTTTTTGGTTCATTGTAAGTATCTGGTTAGTTTTAACATTCCTGAGAATAGTGACTTTTTCATCGGGCCAGATTACTATCAATGAGTCAACTGAAGTAAGTGATCCTAATCCGAGATTAGGACGTGGGTCTACTGAAGACTGAAATCCCCGACCGGGCATCTGTTCAAGAAAGTAGATATCTCCGTTATGTTTTGCTATCACTTTAGAACCAAACGCACTTGTATTGGGAGGATCGCCTTTGAGAATTACTTTAAGGTAATGATTATCAGGTAACAATACATTGGTTTCATTACGATAGATGAATGCCGGCATATTGACATTATTTACTACAAGGTCAAGATCCCCGTCGTTGTCCAGATCTCCGTATGCGGAGCCGTTAGAAAAGCTAACATCGTCTAGTCCCCAGTCAGTTGCCACATTCCTGAACCTGTAATTGCCAATATTCTTAAATGCGTAGTTTGGAATTTTTACGGAAGGTATGGCATCGATCAGTCTTTTATAATCCACACCCTCACCTGACATTATTGACATTATCATGTCTTTGCTTGAGAATACCTTAAGATAATCCTGATCTGTAAGGTCTTTAAATATACCATTTGCAACAAACAAATCTTTCAGTCCGTCATTATCGAGATCCATCATCAATGCACCCCAGGACCAATCAGTAGAACAGATCCCAGCCAGACGTCCGATTTCAGTAAATGTACTGTCTGTATTGTTTAAATGAAGCATATTACGAGTGAACTGGTTAAGATAACCGTTATCCATATTGAACTTATAGCTTTCCCAGCTATCAAATGTTGTCTTTGTTTTTTGACGATAGTTAGGTTCCGGAAGCATATCAGTCACGAATAAATCCAGGAAAAGATCGTTGTTGATATCAGCTATATCTGATCCCATCGACGCAGCAGAGATTGATTTCATCATACCTGACAATGATTCGTTGAATGTTCCGTCGTGGTTATTTAAGTAAATGTAATCATGTTCAAAAAAATCATTAGACACATAGATATCCATCCAGTTATCATTGTTTATATCCCCGATGGTGACACCCATCCCAAAACCGATAATACTACCGAAAATACCTGCTTCAGTACTTACGTCGGTGAATTTATCACCGTC
>CAZTXH010000308.1:0-3301 GCA_964617415.1 uncultured Rikenellaceae bacterium
GGATTACCAGTCAGAGTAACATTGCGTATATTAAATGCGAATTTGTTTATAATAAAATCACGTTCTTTATAACCGTAAGAACCTCCAAAATTGAATTTAGCTTTTTCTCCTCTGAAATTGAATTCCTTTGTGGCATGTACAATTCCCATCAGGTTTATTTCAGATAATTCTCTCCAGATTCTTTCAGGGAATCCCGATTCTGTATTTATCCTGAAATCTTCATTATCGGTTACATACCTGACAAAGCGTGCATCCGGATCTTTGATTGCGGATAATGTCGGGGATAATTTCCAGGTTAGTTCCAGTTTTGAATCAGTAAATGAGTGTTTACCATCAATAAGCAGGTTTGTAAGCGAACGCTGGCTGTATTCCAGGATATGCTGAAATCCTGAGAAATTACTTCCCTGGTCAGATCCGATATAGTCGAATATCCCTGCTTTTGATTCACCATTCTGAAGGTGAAGTATGTTAATACGGTATTTTGAATTGAGTGTTTTTACTGCAAATCCTGCCAGGCCACTTAAGAGAACACTATGTAATCCAAAATTACCTTTCTGAAATTCTCTTACTTCCAGTTCAGTAATATCAGGGATGTTTGAGAGTCCGTATCTGCCATATTCAGCATTTTCGTAATATTCTGTATTGCTTTTATAAGAGAAACCGAAGTTATATCCTAATGTTACCTTGTTAACCGGTATCTGGTTCCCGAATGATGTTCCAAAATTATAATCCATCAGGCTTGTCTGTTTCATGGCAGCCATTGTGGGATTGAAGCTTTCCAGAACTTCTCTGTAACGAAGGCCATCTTCCCCATAAGGATCTCCGATAATTGTAGCGAAAAAAGGCAGATCTGTCGTTGCAGGTATTGCCCTGGTACCGTCATCAAATCCCAGAAAATCGGTTTTTCCTCCCTGGTAGGTCAGATAGTCACTTTTAAAATGATAATCAGGATTATAACTTGTACCTAAATTTAAATTACCCTTCTTCTTATCAGGAAAATCCTGGATTGTGATATCGATTACTCCACCTGTAAAATCAGCAGGCAACTCTGCACTGAAAGATTTATATACAATAATATTGTCGATAATACTTGTCGGGAAGATATCCATTTGCATTGTATTGCGATCAGGATCAAGCCCGGGTATATCCACACCATTTACTATTGTCTTTGTATAACGGTCACCAAGACCCCGAACGTAAACATATCTGCCTCCTTCTACAGAGACTCCGGGAATACGTTTCATGGAAGAAGCTGCATCGGAATCACCTATTTTCCTGAAATTTGCAGCTGAAATCCCATCCATGAGGGAAGGAGTTTTCATTTTAATAGTCATGATGGCACCCTCTGTATTTCGTGTCATACGGGCAGTAACAGTAACTTCCGATAATCCTATCGTTGATGGTTTTAATGTGAGATTATCCAGGAGAGTTACCTCGTCAGGTTGTATCGTAACGTCGCTTATTGTTTTAGTTTCGTATGATACGAATGAAAGCTTCAGGTTATAAGTACCTGCCGGAACAGATAAATTGAACTTTCCGTCCAGGTCAGATACTATACCCATGGTAGTACCTTCTACAACAACAGTGACACTTATCAGAGGTTCCCCTGTTGATTCATCAAACACAGAACCTCTGATTATGCCGTTTTGTGCATTTAGTTTAACAGATACTAATAGAATAATAATGGTTACTAAGAAGAATTTTACTGAGCGCATAATTGTTTATTTATTAAAAATCATCCAGTGCACCTGATACTTCTGTCCATGACCAGTTTTCGAAAGCACTAGCATCTGCACCTACCGTATTTGCTCCTTCAGCAACTGAGGTTGTAAACTGATCGCTGCCGTCTAAGAAGAAATCAGTTACTGAAGTTCCTGCAGGCAGAGTAACTTCGAAGTTTGAAAATGTACAGTTGTATACAGTTGGTAATTCATCGAAGTCCTGGCCTGACTTGATATCGAAAAAGTAGATGCTATCCATGTCGACATAGGAATTATCATCAAGATCAACAAGCCCCTGAGCATCACCTGCATATACAGTTCCATTCTTAATTGTATGCTTGGCTTCCATTGTACCTTCCGGTCCGTCAAGTTCAAAGCATTCATCACCCGGATTTACAACAATGAAGTTATCAACAGTACCTCCCCATGACTGGTCGGTGTCTATTGCATCATCACCTGTATTCCAAACAATAACATTTTTAACTTCTACAGTACCGCCAAACCACTCGACTCCGTCATCCTGGTTTGATACGATTTCAATATTTTCTATTACTGTACCTGAACCAACACCTCCAAGGGTTAATCCATTGATCTCATTTCCTTCACCAATATTGGCTCCGCCATGACGAATCGAGATATATTTTAAAGAACCAGAATTATCATTAGCAACAGTACCACCGTAACGTCCGTTCAGATCTGAAGCAGGTATACCTTCTATTTGCATTTCATCATTATCAGCAGAAATAGGAGCTTTACCGAGAACTAATAATCCTCCCCAAAGTCCGTTAACCGTGGGCTCGAGATTAGGACTCTGAATTTCTCCGGGAACAATATCATCAGCTACTGATGTGAAGATAATTGGTGATGTAGATGTTCCTTCAGCTATCAGTTTACCACCTCTTGCAATCATTAGTGTTGTTGCATTTGAAGCTGAGCCTTCACGACCTTTAATGATTACACCCGGTTCAATAGTTAAAGTAACACCGTCAAGAACAGTAATACGTCCTTCAAGAATATATATATTACCTGTTTCCCATGTAGTATCCTCGTCTATATTATAAGATATAGAGATAGTTGGAACTGATGCAATATTTAACACAGCAGTCGCCGACATGGTCTGACTTTCATTATCTGTAACCGTAATGATTACTGATCCGGCTCCGATTGTTGTACCTGCGGTAAAAGTAACTACAATACTTCCGGTTTCAGATCCGGCTGTTGCATCAGTCGTGATGACTGCAGTTCCACCGGTGGCTGTCAGAGTTGCTGAATTATAACCACCCTCAGCTGTAAAACTGAATGTCAGGTCTACCGACTGACTAACCTCTACTGTTTCGCTGGAAGGAGCAGTAACTTCAGGAATAGCATACTCTTTTTTACATCCGGTGAAAATTGCTATAGAAGCAATAAAAACATACAATAAAATTCTTTTCATAATAATTTTGGTTAAATATTTGATAATAGTGTTTAGATTTACGTTAATTATTTGCGGCAAATGTAGATTTACTATCTTTTAATGTGGTTAAGCGGAAATTAAGCTTTGGTTACAAATTAGTTACAGGGAATTAATGGCACAACGG
>CAZTXH010000309.1:0-3249 GCA_964617415.1 uncultured Rikenellaceae bacterium
GTTTCTCACTGAGCATATCATATGTTACCTGACTTAATTTTACAGGAAAGGGATCAAGTTCATTCATGGCTTTTTGGAAACCCATTGAATGTTTTATCCAGAAAGCGTTATCCTCATCCGGTTCCGGAAGGAGTGAGGCTAAGTGTAATTTTCTTGTTGTTTTAAGTGTTTTTGCAATAAAATTTGGGGAGTATTCCAGTTCTTTAATGACCTTTAATACTCTCTCCCTGGTTTTTTCCGATACTTCACCTCTTTCATGTAGTACCCTGTCGACAGTTCCTATTGAGACTCCCGCACATACTGCAATATCTTTTATCCTGGCTTTTTTATGAGGCATATAGCCGGTTATGTAAATATTTTTAGAGAATAACTTTTTTGTTTCTTGGAGCAAACAGGGTCATGATAGTCCAGGCAACAAGATAAGTACTCCCGGATATTGCAAACATTATAACATACCCGGTTTCAATATTCCCAATGTCTTTAAAATGCTGGAGTATAGCTCCTGCTATATATGAAATAAAGGCACCTCCTAAAGCACCAGCCAATCCGCCGATTCCCGTAACTGAGCTGACAGCCTTTTTCGGGAATGCATCTGATACCGTAGTAAAAAGATTTGCAGACCATGCCTGGTGTGCTGACGCGGCAAGTGCAATAAGGCAGACTGCACCCCAGGTACTTACACCTTTTGATTGTGCAAAGATGATCGGCACAACAAGTAAAGCATAGATAAGCATTGTGAATCTTCTTGCCTTGAAAGGCGACATGCCTTTATTGATCATAAAACCTGAGAACCAGCCTCCGCCAATACTACCTATGGTAGTCATAGTATAAATGAATGCAAGGGGCAATCCGAATGACGAAACGCTGAGACCTGCACCTCTGACGGTTGAAAGCCATCCGGGAATCCAGAACAGGTAAAACCACCAAATCGGGTCAGTAAGACCTTTCCCTATAAAAAAGAGCCATGTCTGCCGATATTTAAACAGCTTCAACCATGGAACTTTCTCTTTGGTCTCATTCTGTTCATCAATATCGCTGTTTATGTATGCAAGCTCACCTTCAGATACTTTTTTATGTTTTTCCGGTACTTCATAGAGAATAAACCATAGAATTACCCAGATGAATCCTATTGCTCCGGTTACAACAAATGCTGCTTGCCAGCCCCATGCAATCAGCAAGGCAGGAATAATAAGGGGGGCCAGTATTGCCCCTACATTTGTTCCCGAGTTGAATATCCCGAATGCCAGAGCACGTTCCTTTTTCGGGAACCATTCAGCTACCGCTTTATTTCCTGCAGGAAAGTTACCGGCTTCGCTTATTCCCAGGAAACCTCTCCAGAATCCAAAACCCCACACACCTTTAGCTAAAGCATGTCCCATAGCTGCAATACTCCATAAAATAACAGTAAATCCATATCCTATCTTGGATCCGAATTTATCAATAAGCCGTCCGGCAAGAATCATCCCGGCCGCGTATAAGATCTGGAAGGCCATAATAATATGGGCATATTCTTTCTCACCAATACCAAGATCAGAATCCAGTATGGGTTTGAGTATCCCTATTACCTGCCTGTCGAGGTAGTTGACAGTTGTGGCAAAAAATATAAGCGCACAAACTGTCCATCTGTAGTTGCTAATTTTTTTAATTTCAGACATATACTATTATTTAATAATCAGATATCAGACATTATATGTTGATGAAGAGGTTGTTCCGCCACGACCTGTCCAGTTAGTATGATAAAATTCACCTCTCGGTTTGTCGATACGTTCATAAGTGTGTGCTCCGAAGTAGTCTCTCTGTGCCTGGAGCAGGTTTGCAGGAAGTCGTTCGCAGCGATATCCATCAAAATAACCAAGTGCAGAAGATATTGCCGGTACCGGAATACCATTTATTATTGAAGCAGAAACAACATTCCTCCATCCGTTTTGTGCATTTTCAACCTTTTCTTTAAAGAATGGATTGAGCAGGAGATTGGCAATGGAAGTATCGTTGTCAAAAGCTTCCTTTATCTTACCAAGAAATGCTGAACGTATGATACATCCTCCCCGCCACATTAATGCAATACCTCCGTAATTAAGATCCCACTTAAACTCTTCTGCAGCAGCTCGCATTAGGGCATAACCCTGCGCATATGATACTATTTTTGAGGCATATAGAGCATTTTTCAGATCGTTTAAGAAAACAGTTATTTCTCCAGTAAATGATGAAATTGGACCGGTGAGTATCTTTGATGCTTTTACTCTTTCTTCTTTAATAGCCGACAGACATCTTGAGAAAACAGCTTCGGCAATAAGAGTAAGAGGAACACCCAGTTCAAGAGCAGAAACGCCCGTCCATTTGCCTGTTCCTTTTTGGCCGGCAGTATCGAGTATCCTATCTACAAGAGGTTGTCCATCAGTGTCTTTATATGCAAGGATATCTCTGGTTATCTCAATAAGGTAGCTGTCAAGTTCACCTTCATTCCATTCCTTAAATACCTGGTGCATATCTTCAGCACTCATGTGCAGAAGATCTTTCATAATTTGATATGCTTCACAAATTAATTGCATATCACCATATTCAATACCGTTATGAACCATTTTTACAAAATGGCCAGCTCCGTTTTCTCCAACCCAGTCGCAGCATGGTGTTCCATCTTCAACCTTTGCGGCAATTGCCTGGAATATTGGTTTTAAATGAGGCCATGCTTCAGGAGAACCTCCCGGCATTATTGAGGGTCCGAGTAATGCACCCTCTTCACCTCCTGATACACCTGTCCCAATATAGAGGAACCCTTTATTTTCAACAAAGGCTGTTCTCCTGTTGGTGTCAGGGAAATGAGTGTTACCACCATCAATGATAATATCACCTTTTTCAAGATGTGGTATAATGGTGTTAATCATGTCGTCAACAGCCTTTCCAGCTTTTACCATTATCATAACTTTCCTGGGCCGTTTAATGGTTTTTATCAGTTCCTCAACAGAGTGTGCGCCCACAATATTCTTACCCTTTGCCCTTCCATTGATGAAGTTATCAACCTTTTGCAGAGTACGGTTGTATACTGTAATCCTGAAACCCTTACTTTCCATATTAAGTACAAGGTTTTCACCCATAACGGCTAGACCTATTAGTCCAATGTCAGATAATAATTCCATAATTATAGTGTTATGTTTAATTTTTCATGTTTCGTATTCCCCGCCTTTGCCAAGGCTTCGGCGGACAGGCGTGTTTCGTATTTTGGGTCTAAGTACCCAGTACCCAGTACCTAGT
>CAZTXH010000310.1:0-3241 GCA_964617415.1 uncultured Rikenellaceae bacterium
TTTATATTGTTTATCTGTACGGCATCGGTAATATCATCTGCGGTTATACCCAGGCTTCTCATTTTTCTTTCATCCGGACTGATATAGATTTCCCTCTTTATCTGTCCTGTTATATCAGCCATCCCTATTTCAGGGAGCTGTTCTATTCTCTTCTTGATCACCGTTTCTGCAAATTCGCTCAGCTCAATGAATTTCTCGTTGTCAGCCAGAGTATCGGTAAGGGTGATGTTCAGCATAAAGACAGGTATATCAGTGGCACTTGCCTTTATGATCCTCGGCCGCTCAAGATCATGCGGAAGGTTATTCATGGCGCCGTCGACTTTTTCATTGACCTCCATGAAGGCCAGGTTGATGTCACTACCGAATTTGAATGATAACCTTATCAGGGCACTGCCGTTACGTGACTCGGATTCGATCTTATCCAGACCCTGTACCTGAAGGAGGTTACGACGAAGTATCGATACAACCGTATTCTCAATCTCCCTTGCACTGACATCGGAACGTGATATGGCAACAGTGATCTCCGGGATATCAATATCGGGCATAAGAGAAACTGGAAGCCGGTTTGAGGCTACTATACCCAGTAACAGTAATGCAAGAAAAGTCATTATTACTGCAACTGGGCGGGTTATGAGGAATTTTACCATTTTTTATTTTTATACTTTTCTTGTTTTCTAATAAACCCACCCCTATCCCCTCCCAGGGAGGGGATCTATTTATGCTCTGTCATTGCGATCCCGACTAAGTCGGGAGAAGCAATCTTTTCCTTTTTAAGCATAATCGGCTGATACACAACTAGCCCTATAAGACTGAACACCAATCCGCTGATGGCGGCTGCGGCCAGGGCGAACCAGAATCTTTCATCTTTCCCGGTAAGGAGAAAAGGAACCAGTCCTACTATCGTTGCCAGTATTGAAAGAATAATCGGTATTATCTTTCCGTTAAAAGCCTTTATATATGCTCTCCTTTCCGACAGACCGGGTTTTCTTCTGCGCAGACTGTTATAATCATTAAGATTATAAAGTGTCGCATTCACCACCAGTCCGCATAGAAGTATCATTGCTGCAAATACTCCTTCATCGGCGGTGATATTGAAAATATGAAATGTAGTAAATACACCGATGAATGAAAAGGGTATCAGGCTTATTACAACAATCGGCTGCTTAAATGATTCAAGGAGTATTGAACAGATGAAATAGATTATCACTATTACCAGGAATAGCAGATAATAATTGGTTTGCTTCTGGTCCCACCAGTAGGTATAGGTGCTTGTCTGTGCCGTGTAACCAAGGGGAAGAAGAGCATTTGTCTCATCGATGTTCCTGTCGAGTATGAGTCTGCCCAGCTCATAATTCCCGATAAAATCATATCCCACGGTGATCACATACTGCTGATCCTCCCTGCTTATTGTGGCATCGGATACTTCCCTGGTTATAGACGAAAAATCCTTCAGCTTAACGTAGCGGCCCGATAATGTCCTCAAAGGAGTATTGTTAAGGTTCCAGTAGTCGTATTGTTCCGATTGCACAGACCTGATATTTACAGGTGCCAGGACACCTCCGATATATGCCGGTTGGACAAAAGATGTACTTCTTGAATACTTCCTTGCTTCACTATAAGCAAATGCAACATTTGAATTATTTTCGGCTAAAATATATTTATCCATACCCAGCCTGTTCCTGTATACTTTTCTGGTTCTGCCGATAATATAATTACCGTAATCGGCTCCCAGAAGGTATACTTCCTTAATTCTGCCTCTTCCGCTGGTAATGAGCCTTTCCCTCAGTTCCTCACAGTAAGCATATAACTCATCATAATTATATCCCCTCATTATTATCTTGTTACTGGTATTGATATAATCGCTGTAAACCTGGTTACTGAATGCTTTCCCAACGCCATATACCGAAGCATGATAGCTCCCGATACCGTTCATATAATCTTCAATCCTGAACTTCAGGATAAAAGGGAAGATTGTAAAGTCATGTTCCGGTTTGAAAGTTATTGTAATGATTGCCTCCTCTGCACTGAAGATACTTGTTGTAAACATATCAATCTCATCATAAGCTGCAAGCATGTTCTCCACCCCTTCACATGTAGTGTTAAGGTCCTCTATTGTAAGACCCTCCTCACTCAGACCAATATTTACCGTAAGCCGTGTACGCTGTACCTCATCGGATCCACCGTAATAATAGTAGAACCTGCTGTTCTTCGCCCTCTCGTTGAAAAGCCGGAAGGTACCGCCAAGCAGCTTATTCACTAAAGGTTTTATATCCTGTACATACTTCCTGTTGCCCAGAGTCTTGTTATAGAACCTCTGGAATTTTGTACGGTCTTCATCCTCAACCTGGTTCCTTGTTTCTTTTGGCAATGAATCGGGCAGATAAAAGACCGGCAGGCCGAAAAACAGTATAGCTGCTATAATAAATGCCACCCTGTATTTAATGATGAAACCGATGCTTTTAAGATATAGCCTTGACATTTTTACTACTCTTCTTTTTCTTCTGATGACCAGTGCATTGTATCTTGGTTTAAGCTTTATTTTTTCAATCAGTGACGGAATGAAAAAGAGAGCGACACCAAGCGACACTGCAAGATTTATTATCACTACAGCGGCAAAATCGGAAAGGGTCACCTTCGAGGCTTCATCGAGGAAAAAGATCACGGCAAGTGCTCCTATTGTTGTAAGTGTGGCAGCCACCAGTGATATCCCCACCCTTCTGTTCTTCTGAAACCTGATATGATCGGTCATCACTATGGTATTGTTAATAATGATGCCGAAAGAAACTGTAATGCCGGCTAAAGAATAAAGATGTATTTCGAGCCTGAAAAGATAATAAAAAATAAAGGCTATCAATATATTGGCAACCAGACTGATGGCAATTATGAGCAGGTATTTGAATTCACGGCTGATGGCAAGAACAAAAAGTAAAAGAAGAATGACCGAAAGGACTGCCCTGAACATATTTTTGGATATTTCTTCTTTCAGGTAAACGGTACTGTCAAGCGAGGTTCTGATACTGTAACCGGGTGGTAACTCTGTCCTGATTCTCTCAATAACTTTCTTAACACCTTCGGCAACCTTGATATTATTAACATTCCTGCCTGCACTCACATTGATATTTATTGTATTGAGACCATTTATACGATAATAATTATGAGGACGCTGATCTTTCAGTTTTATCTGTGCTACATCGGTAAGGTGGATAATCCTGCCGGCTACTTTGGCCACCGGGATATCATC